>CANGRN010000132.1 GCA_947455695.1 Alphaproteobacteria bacterium | reverse complement strand
TAACATCCGGTCTGCCTGCCCGGTATCACATGCACCTGATCGCGCCCGGGCAAGCGTCGAGTTGGAAAGAAAAACATAACAGCATCTCGAGGCGGCACATGGAACACGCAATGCGCGCGCAACCGGCCAGGCACATCGGCATGGGAGCTCCGCTGCGATGGCTCGGCGGGGCATGGAACGATCTGTGGCGCGCGCCGCTGCCGTTTCTCGCCCACGGCTTTGCCGTTGCCGTCATCAGTTTCCTGCTCTCATGGGCCATCTATGTGACGAATGCCGCATTCTGGGTGCTCGTCCTCACGATCGGATATGTCTTTGTCGCGCCGATCCTCGCGATGGGGCCCTATGAGGGCGGACGCAGCCTGGCGTGCGGAAAGACGCCGACACTTGCGCAGATATCATGGGTTCGCTCGGCCTTCCGGCAGGATGTCGCCTATCTGGGGCTTGCCCTCTTGATGATCTATTCCATCTGGACCGGCTTTGCCCAGATCGTCTATGGCGCATCCACCTACCGTCTTTACAAGACAGTACCGGAATTTTTCGCTTTCGCGGTGGGCACGCCGGAAGGCCTTAACATGCTCGCGGTGGGATCGCTGATCGGCGGCATCATGGCGTATTTCACCTTTGCGTTTGTCGTCGTATCCGCACCGATGCTGCTGGATCCAAAGGCGAATGTCGCTGCCGCGACCGCGGCCAGTTTCAAGGCGGTGACCAGCAATCCGCTTCCGATGACGCTCTGGGCCGCCATCATCGGCATTTTCGTGTTCATCGCGGCGGCGTCGGGATTTCTGCTGCTTACGGTGATATTTCCCTGGCTCGGCCTTGCCAGCTGGCGCGCCTATCGTGACCTGGTACCGCAGGATGCCACTGGCGCGCGCCGCACGTGAAGCGGCCCTGAAAATGAAGGGCCGCTGTTGGCGCAAACCGGAAAAGGCAGGGACCTAGACGCCGTCGATGCTCTTGTAAGCCACCTTGCCATTGCGCAGCAGGAAGACCATGCGGCCCTTTTCGCGCGGCGCGGCATTGGCGCTCATGAAGCCGTTGCCCGGCGCCAGCGGGAAGACCACCGCGCGGCAGCGGTCGACATTCTCGAAGCAGGAGCGCAGCACCGGGTCCATCTGGTCGAACTCGGTGGTGGTCTTGGGCATGAAATATTCCTGCACGCCCAGGCCCGACAAGGTCTGCGTCTTGTAGTGATTAGCATCCAGGCCGAGCTTCACCAGCTCGGGCTGCGAGGTCTGGCCGATCTTCACCTGCTCGAACGGCGCCTGCACCGCGGACAGCGAGGCGATGCGTTCATTGGCGGGAACGGCCGCGTCGCGCGACCAGAGCACCGCGGCGCCGATCGCCACAACCAGCACAAAGGAGGCGGCCAGCACCAGCGGCAGCATGTGATGGTCGTCGCGCCAGCGGATGAGGTTGCTCATGGCATTAACTTTACGCGTGAGATTTCACCCGCAGATGTGCGCCCATGCGCATGCTTCGCCAATCAAACGATGGCGGCGTGGTAAACGCCTTAACGAAGGTTGACGGCGAAGTCGGCGTTGCCGCCCGACAGGACTAGCGCCAGGTTGCGGCCGCGGACGCCGATTTTTCCCGCCAGAACGGCGGCCAGCGCCGCCGCCCCGCCCGGCTCCACCAGCAGCTTCAGCTCCCGCGCGGCAAACGCCATGGCGTCTTCCAGCTCGGCATCGCTGACCGCAATGCCGGGCGCCAGCAGGCCCCTGGCCAGCTCGAACACGATTTCGCCGGGCGTTGGCGCCATCAGCGCATCGGCGATGGACAGGGCGCCGCCCGGCGCCTTAACGCGCACGCCCGCTTCCAGCGACCGCTTCATGCCGTCAAAATTTTCCGGCTCCACGCTGTGGACCCGCGCCTTCACGCCGGAGCCTTTCAGGCCCAGCGCCACGCCGCTGACCAGGCCGCCACCGCTGCAGGGGGTCAGGACTTCGTCCAGGGTCACGCCGAAACGGGCGGCATCCTCGGCGATCTCAAGTCCCGCCGTGCCCTGCCCCGCGATGATGCCGGCATCGTCGAACGGCTTGACCAGTACCGCCTGACGCTCGGCGCATATCCTTGCGGCAATGGCCTCGCGGTCATCGCGCAGCCGGTCATAGGTCACGATGGTCGCGCCATAGGCACGCGTGCCCTCGATCTTGGGGCGCGGCGCATCGGCCGGCATCACGATCACCGCCGGCATGCCGAACAATTGCGCCGCCGCCGCCACGCCTTGGGCATGGTTGCCGGAGGAAAAGGCCACCACGCCGTTGGCGCGCGCGCCTTGGGCGATCATGGCCAGCCGGTTGCAGGCGCCGCGAAACTTGAACGATCCCGTCCGCTGCAGGTTTTCCAGCTTGAGGAAGATGCGCCCGCCCGTCCGCGCATTCAGCGCAGGGGATTCCACCAACGGGGTGCGCACCGCATGGGGCGCGATGCGGGCGGCGGCGGCTTTGACGTCTTCGAAGGTCGGGACCATGACGGAAAACTAGTGCAGATCGTGTTGCTGGGCGACCCGGTACAAGGTCACATGCACCTTGCGCCCCCGCGAATAGTTGAAGCCGGAGACGTCGCCAATCCGTGAGGCGTCGGCCTGCAGTTCGGCCAGCCGGGCCAGGACATCGCCCACCGCCTCGTCCTCCACCAGCGCCAGCCCGCCGGACTTCGCCCCGGCATCGGCGGCACCCGCCCCGTTGGTCAGCACCACATCCTTGCCCAGTGCGAAGACCAGGCTGGGCTCCTGATAACCGGCCAGTGCGGGCGGCGGATCGCCGGGCTTGTAGGCGGCATCGGCCAGCGGCTTGAGGCGCTGCGTGATCCAGAGCTGGTCCAGGCGCGGGCCGACATAGGCGGTCAGCGCCGGGACGAAGACCAGCATGGCCGCCAGGGACAGCATCACCGCCAGCGCCGGCTTGCGCAGCAACGCCAGCACCAGCGCCGCCAGCGTCAGCGATGCACCCACACCGGCCGCCGCAAGGACCGGCCACTGAAGCGCACCGCCGAAATACTGCGGCGCCAGGAGCAGCGCGACGGCGAGCAGCGCTGCGCCGATCACGAACTGAATAATCCCGATCCAGCGCGCCGCCGCCAGCAAGCGCACCGGGCGCGGGTCGAGCACGAACATCGCACCCAGGATCGCCAGCGCCGGATAGGAGGACAGGACATAATGCGGCAGCTTGGTCGGCACCGCTTCCACCACCAGCCACCAGGCGCCGGCCCAGGCGAGGAGAAAACGGATGCCCGGATCGTCGCGCCGCGCGATGCCCAGCGCGATGCCGGGCGCCACGAACAGGATGGCGGGAAAGAAACTCGCCGCCGACAGCAGCAGGTAATAGCCCGGCAGCATGCCGTGGCTTTCCTGTCCGCCCGCCAGCTTGCTGGCAAAATCATTGCCCAGCGACTGTTCCAGGAACTCGCCCTGGCTCTGGATGGTGATGGCGACCAGCCAGGGCAGGATCAGCAGCAGCAGCAGGATCACGCCGCGCACCGGCCGCGTGGCCTTTACCCAGGAAAGCGCGCCCGGTTCGCGCGACTTGCGCCGCAGCCACAGGTCCCACCCGAACAGCCCGATGATGGTGACCAGCGCCACGCCGGGCACCACGGGAAACTTGACCAGGATGCCGGCAGCGGCCGCCGCCCATCCCCACAGGATCATCCTGTTCGACGGCGCGGCGACATCGGGATCGCGCGCGGCGCGATACAGCCGCAGCAGCACGCCCTGCACCGCCAGCACGCAGGCCAGCAGCACCGCATCGGTGGTGGCTATCGTTGCTTCCGCCGTCAGCAGCACCGATCCCAGCATCAGCAGCCCGGCCAGCAGCGCGCCTTCGGCGCCGGTTACGGCGGCGGCGACCCATACGGTCAGCCACGCCGCCGCGATGGCGCCCAAAAGCGAGGGCAAGCGATAGGTCCAGATGTGATGGTCGCCGCCCGCGAAGGGGGCCGCCAGCTTGGTGGCGGTGGTCTGCAGCCAGTAGATCCCCACCGGCTTCTTGTAGCGGGGGACATGGCCGAAGCGGATATCCACCCAGTTGCCGCTTTCCACCATCTGGCGGCTGGACTGGGCAAAGCGGCTTTCGTCCCGGTCCAGGGCGGGCAGGCTCAGGATGCCCGGCAGCCACAGCAGCAGGCCCAGGATGGCCAGCAGGGTCCTTGGGCGGCGGGCCAGGATGGCCAGCCAGCGGGGCGGCGCGGGCGGATCACCCAGAACCGGGGTTTCCGCCGGGATTTCCCCCGAATTTTCCGTGGCTTCCGAGTCGGTCATGCCGGGGGAACTATGTCGGTCCCGCCCCTATGTTGCAAAGACCGGGGCAGGTATAAGGCCCCCTTTCCAAGGCCATCGAAGGGGCTAGGCATGTCGGTCGCGGTTTCCGCTGTGATCCCGGTGAAGGACGAGGCGGGCAATGTCGGCCCCCTGGCCCGCGAGATCGCCGCCGGGCTCGCCGGCGAGGCCCATGAGATCATCTTTGTCGATGACGGCTCGAGCGACGGCACCGCGCAGGCGCTGGCGGCGCTGAAGGCCGAGCTGCCGCAGCTTCGGGTGCTGCGCCATGACCGCAACCTGGGCCAGTCCCGGGGCATCCGCAGCGGCGTGGATGCCGCGCGGGGCCAGACCATCGTCACCCTGGACGGTGATGGCCAGAACGATCCCGCCGACATTCCCAAGCTGCTGGCGTTGCTGCGGGCCGATCCCGCGCTGGGCATGGTTTCGGGGGTGCGCGTCAAGCGCAAGGACACCGCCAGCCGCCGCATCGCCTCGCGCCTGGGCAACCGCTTCCGCAATTTCATGCTGGGCGACGGCGCCAGCGACACCGGCTGCGGGCTGAAGGCGTTCCGCCGCGACGCGTTTTTGGCGCTGCCCTATTTCGATCACATGCACCGCTTCCTGATCGCGCTGGTGCAGCGCGAGGGCTGGAAAGTCGATTACGCGCCGGTGAATCATCGCCCGCGCCTGACGGGGGCATCCAAGTACACCAACTTTGGCCGCATGCTGGTCAGCTTCCATGACCTTCTGGGCGTGCGCTGGTTGCAGCGGCGTTATCGCGGCCGCGCCGACATACGGGAGCTTTAGATGAACTTCCTGGCGCATCTCTATGCCAGCATGATGGCGCATCCGTCCGACGTGCTGTGGAACAGTTTCGGCTTTCTGGGCGGCGCGATCTTCGGCATCCGCTTCCTGATCCAGTGGCTGAAAAGCGAGAAGGAAGGCCACAGCGTCATTCCGGTCAGCTTCTGGTATGCCAGCCTTGGCGGCGGCATGATCTCGTTCATCTATGCCATTCACCAGGAAGCCTGGCCGCTGGTTCTTCAGCAGGCCATGCCGCTGCCGATCTATATCCGCAATCTCTGGATGATCCACCGTGACCGCAGGCGCAACGCGGCCTGAGCGTGCTAATCTGCCCGCACTGAAGGGGATTCGATGCGCGCCTTTCCCATGATCCTGCTGGCGGTGCTGGCCTACAACCTGCTGGCGTTCGGC
>CANGRN010000131.1 GCA_947455695.1 Alphaproteobacteria bacterium | reverse complement strand
TTGCCATCGGCGCTGACGGATACCTGTATGTCACGATCGGCGACCGCGACAATGCGGGCCCGCGTCCCTGGCCGGTGGCGCAGTATCTCGACACCCACTTGGGCAAGATCATCCGCATCACCAAGGATGGCGCACCGGCGCCGGGCAATCCCTTTGTCGGCACGCCCGGCGCGCTGCCGGAAATCTGGGCAATCGGCTTTCGCAGCCAGGAAGGCCTGGCCTTTGCGCCGGATGGGAGCTTGTACGAGGTCGAGCACGGCCCGCGCGGCGGCGACGAGCTAAACCTGATCAAAAAGGGCGCCAACTACGGCTGGCCCTTCATCAGCCACGGCATCGATTATCGCGGCGCGCCCATCGGTGATGGCGAAGTGGCCAAAGCCGGCATGGAGCAGCCGGTCTATTACTGGTCGCCGTCCACCGCACCCGGTGGCTTGGCCTTCTACACCGGCAAGTCCAAGGCCTGGGCCGGCAGCGCCTTTGTCGGCATGCTGAATGGCCGCCAGCTGGACCGCATCAAGCTGGTGGATGGCAAGGTGGCGGAAGAAGAAACCCTGCTGGGCGACCGCAAGGCCCGCATCCGCGATGTGCGCATGGGATCGGATGGCGCCATTTATGTCCTGACCGACTCCGGCGGCACCTCCATCACCGAAACCACGCCTGCGACCGGTGAGCTGTTGAAGCTGGTGCCGGTGAAGTAGCTAGGGCTCCGGGCGGCAGCACGCTCCTCACCCCGGCAGCTTGAAGGCAATGAACTCGCTGGTGAAGCCGCGCCCGCCAATCGCCAGCAGGATGTACTGCTTGCCCTTGTACATGTAGGTCATGGGCGAGCCGGACTGTTCGGCCGGCAGGAACACCGCGCCTTTTTCCTCGCCATTCGTCTTGTCATAGGCGCGCAGCCGCGCACCCTTGCGTCCGGTCTCGTCGGTATAGGTCTGCGGATCGCCGCAGATCACCAGGCTCTTGGTGGTCAGCGGCGCAATCTTGCCCATCATGCCGGTGCGCGGAATCTTCACGCCTTTCAGGGCCGGGTGGTTGCGGATGAAGTCCGGCGTCTCGCCATGCGCCACGGTCCAGCTCTGGGTGCCGCTGGCCAGGTTGGTGGCGGTGATGCGTCCGTAGGGCGGCTTGATCAGCGGCAGACCATCCACCGTCAGATCGCCCACCTTGATGCCGTTCTGCGGCGGCAGGTTGGCATGGACGTAATCGAATGCGCCCTTGGTGTGATCCGGATTGGGGATGATGCCGCCGATGGTGAGCGGATTGGTCTGGGAATAGGTATAGACCGTATGCGTCTCCGGATCGTAGGAGCCGCCCGGCCAGTTGATGCCGCCGATATAGCCCGGCAGGTTGATGACGCCGAACGGGCCCTCCGGCTTTTCCATGATCGGCGCGGTGTAAAGCGGGCCCAGTTTGTAATGGCTGGCCACCGCCAGCGCCTTCTGGCGCAGCTCCGGTGTAAAATCGATCAGGTCGTCGGTGGTGACGCCCTGGCGGTCGAAGGCCGGCGGCTTGGTGGGGAAGGGCTGGGTCTTGGAATACCACTCGCCCGGCACATCGCCTGGGATCACTTTCCGCTCGACGATAGGCCAGATCGGCTCGCCGGTCTCGCGGTTCAGCACATAGAGAAAGCTCTGCTTGGTGGGCTGGGCCAGCGCCTTGACGATTTTTCCATTGTGCGGGATGTCGCACAGGATGGCGGCGGCGCAGATGTCATAGTCCCACAGGCCGTGATGGATGAGCTGGTAATGCCATTTGCGCTTGCCGGTGAGGATGTCCACCGCCACCACGCTTTCGCTGAACAGGCTGTTGCCGGGATGGTAGAAGCCCATCTGGTCGCCGGTGGGCAGCTCGATGCCCAGATAGGCAAGCCCCAGCTCCTCGTCGGCGGAAATCTGCGCCCAGTCGCCGGCATTGCCGGCGGCCTCGGCGCTGCCGGGCTTCAGCCAGGTCTCGTAACCGAACTCGCCCTTCATGGGGATGTTGTGGAAAATCCACAACCGCTTGCCGGTCTTCACATCGAAGCCGCGGACATAGCCCTTCACGTTGTTTTTCACTTGGGGCGTGTTGCCGGCGGTGTGGGCGGCGCCGATGATCACCACGCCCTTGGCGATGGTGGGGGCGCTGTGCAGGCCGATATCGGCGCGGTCCAGGTCCAGTTCCTGGTCGTCGTTCAGTTTCAGGTCGACGATGCCATTGGTGCCGAAGTTCGGATCGGGGATTCCGGTCTTCGCGTCCAGCGATATCAGCTGGTAGCCGATGGTGACATACAGGATGCGCTCCTGATCGCCCTCGCTCCAATAGCCGACGCCGCGGCCCGACAATTGGCGCGGCGCATTGCTGGCGCGCAGGCCTTCATCGGGCGAGCGATGCATCCAGAGCTGCTCGCCGCTGGCGGGGTCCAGGCAGATGACATCGCGCCGCGAACCGGCGGTGGCGAACAACCGGCCTTTGACCAGCAGCGGGGTGCATTGCAGGATGAATTCGGGGCGGCTGCCCAGGTTCTCGGTCTTGAACTGCCAGGCGACCTGCAGCTGGTTGAAGTTGGATGCGTTGATCTGGTCCAGCGCCTTGTAGCGCCAATAGGCGAGGTTGCCGCCATAGGTCGGCCAGTCGGTATCGGGCGGCGTCGCCGTCTGCGCTGCGACGGGCAGGGCGGCCAGCGCGGTCGCCGCGGCCGTGGTGGAAAGCATCAAACGTCTGGTCAGCGCGCGCATGTCTCAAATCCCGCAAAAAGCGGCGGGACACTAGCCGAGGGCGGGAACTTCACAAAGCGGGAGAATGCAGCTTTACGGTCCGCTTACGGACGGGTCGCCGGCATCACCGGCGGCGGCGTGGCGATGGGGGCATAAGCGGCCGGCGGCGATGGCGGTTGCTGCTGCGGCTTGGGCAGCAGCTTGTTCAAACCCTGGAGCGGATTGATCACGGGAAACGGCACCGCGGGCTTCCCACTGCAGCTTTGGCCGTAGGGACAGAATGCCGTTTGCGCCAGGACAGGCGAGACGGTGGCAATCAGCACGGCCAGGGCAAGAACCGGTTTCATCGTAGCAACGCTTCTGTTCAACGCTCGGTGAAGTGGAACTGCGCCCCGGACCGGATGCCGGCCGGCCCGCGCGAGGTTACCGTCTTCAGCCTTGTATAGAAGTGTACGCCTTCGGGGCCATAGACGCCATGCGACCCGAACAGCGAGGACTTCCAGCCGCCGAAGGAATGATAGCCCACCGGCACGGGGATGGGGACATTGATGCCGACCATGCCGACCTGGATGCGCTCGGCGAAATCGCGGGCGGCATCGCCGTCGCGGGTGAAAAGCGCGGTGCCGTTGGCGAAAGCGTTGGCGTTGATCAGCTCCACCGCCTGGTCGTAACCGGCGGCGCGCACCACCGACAGCACGGGCCCGAAGATCTCGTCCTTGTAGACGCTCATGTCGGGGGTGACGCGGTCCAGCAAGGTGCCGCCCAGCCAGAAACCCTTTTCATAGCCTTGCAGCTTCAGCCCGCGGCCATCCACCACCACGTCCGCACCCGCTGCGGCGCCGGCGTCAATATAAGAAGAGACCTTGTCGCGGTGCGCCGCAGTGACCAGCGGTCCCATCTCGGCGCTCGCATCATCGGCCGGGCCGATCTTCAGGGCTGCAACGCGCGGCTTCAATTTGGCGATCAGCGCATCGGCGGTCTTTTCGCCCACCGGCACCGCCACCGACACCGCCATGCAGCGCTCGCCAGCCGAGCCATAGCCGGCGCCCATCAGCGCATCGGCCACCTGGTCCAGGTCGGCATCGGGCATCACCACCAGATGGTTCTTGGCCCCGCCCAGCGCCTGCACGCGCTTTCCGCTGGCGCAGCCGCGCGTGTAGACGTGAGAGGCGATGGGCGTGGAGCCGACAAAGCTGACCGCGGCGATGCCAGGATGATCCAGGATGGCGTCCACCGCCGCCTTGCCGCCATGCACGACATTGAGAACACCGTCCGGCAGTCCCGCCTCGCGCCACAATTCATAAAGCAGGTTGGGCGCCGAGGGATCGCGTTCGGACGGCTTGAGGATGAAGCTGTTCCCGCAAGCCAGCGCCATGGGCATCATCCATAGCGGCACCATGACGGGGAAGTTGAACGGCGTGATTCCGGCGACCACGCCCAGCGGCTGGCGCTCGTCATAGGTATCCACCCCGCTGGAGACATTCTTGCTGAAGCTGCCTTTCAGCAGGTGTGGGATGCCGCAGGCGAATTCCACCACTTCCTGGCCGCGCGCCACTTCGCCCAGCGCGTCGGTATGGGTCTTGCCATGCTCGGCGCTGATGGCGCGGGCCAGCAGGTCCTTTTTCGCTTCCAGCAGGCGGCGCATCTCATACATCACCTTGGCGCGCTTGGCCGGCGGGGTGGCGGCCCAGCCTGGAAAAGCGGCGCGCGCCGCCATCACGGCGGCGTCGATCTCTGCCGCGCCGCCGGATGCCACCTGGCCGGTCTGTTCGCCCGTGGCGGGATTGAAAACGGGCGTTCCGGCCACGTTGGGCACGGTTTTGCCGGAGATGATGTGGCCGATGCTGTTCATGCCCCCATCTTTAGCATGGTCAGGGGATTTTCAAAGATTGGGGGTGCGGGCCGGATTTTGGCGCGCAAGTGGTGGGGCCATTTCGTCGCACGGTGCTGTCCACAGGCGTTGGCGCGGCAACGCGAATTGTCCGGATCGGGCGCAGACGGTTGCCCAGAATTTCACCCGTCACATATCCGCAAATGTTGCCGATGCTTTTCGCCAGCAAATTCGCGCCCTGTCATGACGCCGAATCCAAACTGTCGCGGAAAAACGTCCGGCGTGACGGCATGCAAAAGTTTCAGCGCCGCTGACGGCCACGCACATTTCACGCGCGTATAAAAACCGCCATCCGCAGTTCACAAAAGTTTCGACATCGCCCTCTACCAAGCCCGCGAGGCGTGACGCTGCGCGTGCGAACGGCGAGTCGCCATCGACAAGGCTTAACCGGAATTCGCGAGAGCTTCGCGCGTTCGCCTTTGCGCATCTGCGCGAAGGGATAATGGGGAACTGACATGAAACTGCGTGCGGCGAAGATCCTGATGGCGGGCGTCAGCCCCCTGTTCCTGCTGGCGATGACGGGCCCTGTCCTGGCCCAGTCCACCGCGACCCAGGCGGTCGAAAGCTCCGTCGAATCCGTCACCGTGACGGGCGAGAAGCAGATTTCCGGCATCATGAAGCCGATCACCGTGCCCAAGGAACGGTCCACCATCACCCCTGAGTTCATCGACAAGCAGCCCGCGGGCCAGTCGGTGTTCGAAATGCTGAACAAGGTTCCGGGCTTCAACTTCACCAACACGGACCCTTACGGCAACTCCGGCGGCAACGTCCGGATCCATGGCTTTGACGGCAACCACATCTCGTTCACCTGGGACGGCATGCCGCTGAACGACACCGGCAACTATGCCATCTTCACCAACCAGGTCGCGGATTCCGAAGTGATCGGTTCGGCCACGGTCAACCAG
>CANGRN010000130.1 GCA_947455695.1 Alphaproteobacteria bacterium | reverse complement strand
CGCCCCCGCCGTGGGCCCTGCCGTCAAGCCGGCCGGTGATACCCCGCCCAGCGCGGACGCACCGCCCACCGCCGATGCGCCCCCCGCCGCCACGGCTGCCGACGGCACGGACAAACCCGACGCGCCCCGGGACACCAATGGCGATCCCATACAGGAAGCCAAGAACAACAATGCCACGGTGATCGACGCGGCCGCGGAAAAAGCCGCCGCCGATTCCGATTCCATCGTCGCCACCGTCAACGACGAATCCATTTCCGATTTCGAACTGCGCCAGCGCGTTGCGCTGTACCTGGCGCTGAACGGGTTCAGCCAGGCGCAGCTGACGCCGGAGCAGAAGACCCGCATGCGCGGCCAGATCCTGGAACAGCTGCAGGCCGAGAAGGTCCAGTTGCAGGAAGCGGTGAAAAAGAAGATCACCGTCAGCCCGGTCGAGGTCGACCGGCGCCTCAACGCGATGATGCAGGAATATCATTTCACCATCGAGCAGCTGCGCCAGAACCTCACCAATGCCGGGGCCAGCGAGGAAGCACTGCGTGCGCAGATCACCGCGTCGATCGCCTGGCAGAAAACCGTGCAGGACGAGTATGGCGACCGGGTGAACGTCACCGACGAAATGGTGAAAACCGAATTGGCGCGCTACGCCGATGGCGCCAACAAGCCGCACTATCACGTGATGGAAATCTTCCTTCCCGTCGACAATCCCGAGCAGGACGCCAAGGTCAAGAAGGACGCCGAGGAAGTCGAAAAGCAGCTGCATCAGGGCGCGCCCTTCCCCGTGGTGGCACGCCAGTTCAGTCAGCATCCCACCGCGGCGACCGGCGGCGACATGGGCTGGATCAATGAAGGCCAGCTGGCGCCGGAACTGAATGCGGTGCTGGGCAAGATGGAAGTGGGCGCGATCAGCGAGCCGATCCGCTCGACCGGCGGCTATTACGTGCTGGGCCTGCGCGAGCGCCAGGAGCCGCTGGGCACCAAGATTTCCGACGTGCCGACCGGTCCTACCGGCCCGGCCGGCACCTTGCCGCTGGCGCGCCTGCTGCTTCCGATTGATCCGCGCGCGCCCAAGGCGCAGATCGAGGAAGTCATGAAGGTGGCAGTGCAGATCCAGCAGCATTATGCGAACTGCAAGCAGCTGGACGAACTGCATGGCAAGATGAACGGCAGCGTCTTCATGAATCTGGGAGATGCCAAGCTGTCCGACCTCAGCCCGCAGATCCAGGAAGCGCTGAAGAATTCCAAGCCGGGTGAAGCGGCCATGCCGTTCCAGGACGAAGCCGGCATCGAACTGATCGGGCGCTGCGACAAGCGCATCGAGATCAAGACCGCCTATGTCATGCCCTCCCGCCAGCAGGTGGAAGACCAGCTGTTCCAGAATCAGATTGCGGCCCTGGCGCGGCGCTATCTGCGCGACCTGAAGCGCGACGCCAACATCCAGGTGCGCGATGACAGCAAGCCCGATGCCCTCATCCGCTGAAAGCGGATCATTAAATAAGCCCGCTGAAAGCGGATCAAATGGATAAGTCCGCCAAGGGCAACGCGCTTCCCATCCTCATCACCATGGGCGAGCCTTCCGGTATCGGTCCGGAAGTCGCGCGTGCGGCGTTTGATCATTTCGGTGGCAAGGTGGGTACGCATCCCCTGAAGCTGGTGGGCGATGCGACGGTGCTGGGCGCGTCCAAGGATGCGCTGATTCCGACCCGTTCGAAGGTTTCCGCGGTTCCCGGAACACCCGATCCCGCCAACGCGGCGTGCGTAACCGAGGCCATCGAGATCGCGGTGAAGGCCTGCCTGGACGGCGAGGCCGCGGCCCTGGTCACCGCCCCCATCCACAAATCGGTGCTGAACGCGGCGGGCTTCGCCTTTCCGGGCCATACCGAATTCCTCGCCCACCTCACCGGCGCGCGCCGCGCCGTGATGATGCTGGCCAGCGACACGTTGCGGGTGGTGCCGCTGACCATCCACATGCCGGTGGCCGATGTGCCCGGGGCCATCACCAAACAATCGGTGTTCGACACCGCCGAGATCATCCTGACCGCGCTGCGCCGCGACTTCGGCATTTTGAACCCGCGCCTGGCGGTGGCGGGCCTCAATCCCCATGCCGGGGAAGACGGCGTGCTGGGCGGCGAAGACGCAGGCGTCATCGCGCCGGCCATCGCGGCGCTGAAGGCGCGCGGCTTTGCGGTGCGCGGGCCGCTGTCCGCCGACACGCTGTTTCATGAAGAAGCGCGCAAGACTTACGACGCGGCGCTGTGCATGTATCACGACCAGGCGCTGATCCCGATCAAGACCCTGAGCTTCTGGGACGGAGTCAATGTCACCCTGGGATTGCCCATCGTGCGCACTTCGCCGGACCACGGCACCGCGCTGGATATCGCCGGACAGGGCAAGGCTGATGCCCGCAGCATGATCGCGGCGGTGCAAATGGCCGCGGATATGGCCGATGCCAGATCCAAGTAAAAGTGGGGCCGATAAATTGCCGCCGCTTCGCGACGTGATCGCCGCGCATGGTTTGGCGCCCAAGAAATCGCTGGGCCAGAATTTTCTGTTCGACCTCAATCTCACCGCCAAGATCGCCCGCGCGGCGGGCGCAGCAGAGGGCGGCACCTTCTATGAAGTCGGGCCCGGTCCCGGCGGACTGACCCGCGCCCTGCTGGGCGAAGGCGCGGACAAAGTGATCGCGGTGGAGCGTGACGCGCGCTGCCTGCCGGCGCTGGAAGAGATCGCCGCCGCCTATCCGGGAAGACTGCAGATCATCTCCGATGACGCGCTGGAACTGGACGAAGCCGGCATCCTGCCGCGCGGGGTGCGCATCGCCGCCAACCTGCCCTACAATGTCGGCACCGCCATCCTGATCAAATGGCTGACCGCCGAAAACTGGCCGCCGGTCTGGGCCAGCCTGACCCTGATGTTCCAGAAGGAAGTGGCCCAGCGCATCACCGCCAGGCCCGGGACCGAGCATTATGGCCGGCTGTCGGTATTGGCCCAGTGGCGCTGCACCGCAAAGCTGTTGTTCGACGTCAACCGCGGCGCCTTCGTGCCGCCGCCGTCGGTCACCTCGTCCATCGTGCGGCTGGAGCCGCGCGCGCAGCCGCTGGCGCCCTGCGCGCTCGCCGACCTAGAGAAAATCACCGCGGCCTCGTTCGGCCAGCGCCGCAAGATGCTGCGACAGTCGCTGAAAGCGCTGGGCGGTGAAGCGCTGGCGGAAAAAGCCGGGATCGATCCCACGGCGCGGCCCGAAGACCTGACCATCGAACAGTTTGCCGCGTTGGCGCGCGCGCTTTAGTTGCCGAACACGCTCTTGAGCAGGCTGGTGGAACGCGCCAGGGGATTGGTGCGGATATTCGCTTCTTCCACCGCCAGGTAATGGAACAACCCATCCAGCGCCTTGCCGACGGTGAAGTCGACAAGATCAAAGCCGCCCGCCATCTGGCCGATCATGGGCATGCTGCCGACCCGGTCCTGCACCGATTTCAGCGCGCGCATCGCACCCGCCCCCGTCAGCGCATTGCTGACGATGGGATGGAATTCCGTCGTCAGGGTGCCCGATGTGGTGCGCCGGAAATACTGGGTCACCGAATCCTGCGGTCCGGTCAGGATGCCGCGCGCATCGTCGAAACTCATGCCGGAGGCGGCATCGACAAAGATATTGAGAGCCTTGGGCGCGGCCTGCTCGGCGCCGCGGTTCATCCGCAGAGTCAGGTCGTCCAGCAACCCGGCGGCGCCCACCGCACGCAGCGGCCCCGCAACCCGTTCCAGGCCGCCCGGCAGCGGAATCCTGATGGCCGGATCGTTGAAGAAGCCGCCCGGCTTGCCGACCTGGCCGATCACCTTGCGCGAAGCGACTTTCATCGCATCCTTCAGGCCCGCGCCGATCTGGTTCTGGCTCAGCGCCGCACCAGCCGGAACGCCGGCAGACACAGGCGCCGAAGCGGGCTTGTTGCGGTTCAGGTAATCGCTGACCGCACCGGGCAGCTGGATCTGCGCGGCGGCCTTCAACGGCACAAGCGACAGCAGGCCTGCAAGAATGATACGGCGCGAATTTTCGGTATCGGACATGTGGCCCCCACCCTGTTCGGTCCGTACAGTATGGCACAAATCCCGGGCCGGAGAACCTAGGTTTTCGGCGTCACCGCATCGGCGACCTTGTCCTTGGCGCGGCGCGGCAGGAGCTTCATCATCAGGATAAAGCCGGACAGCAACAGGCATATGCTGTTGGAAGCGATCAGCGGCCACTGGCCCAGCATCACGCCATAGCCGCACCACAGCGCAAAGGCGGTGACGGTGATGGCGTACATGCCCAGAGAGATGTCTTTTGTCTGTCGCGTGCGGATGATCTTGATGGCCTGGGGGGCGAAGCTGACGGTGGAGGCTATGGCAGCCAGGCTGCCCAGGATCACGACCGGCGTCATACCAGCTTGCCGACAAACTCCGAGATGCCGGTTTGGCGGCTGCGCCTCAGCCGCTCGGCATTGAGGACCGCCTGGATGTCGCCCAGCGCCTTGTCCACATCGGTGTTGACGATCACATAGTCATATTCGGGCCAATGGCTGATCTCGTCCGCCGCCTTGGCCATGCGGCCCGCCACGGTTTCCTCGCTGTCCTGGGCGCGGCTCCGCAGCCGGCGCTCCAGCTCATCATGGCTGGGCGGCAGGATGAAGATGCTGACCAGATCGTCGCGCTTTTTTTCCTTCAGCTGCTGGGTGCCCTGCCAGTCAATGTCGAACAGCACGTCGCGGCCGCTGCTGAGCACGTCATTCACCAAATGCGAGGGCGTGCCATAGCGGTTGCCGAACACGGTGGCATGTTCCAGGAATTTGCCCTCCGCCCGCCAGGCGTCGAACTCTTCGATGCTGAGAAAGTGATAATCCTTGCCATGGATTTCGCCGGGCCGCATCGGGCGGGTGGTGGCGGACACCGACAGCTGGATATTGCCGTCACTCTCCAGCAGGCGGCGCGACAGGGTGGTCTTGCCCGCGCCCGACGGCGAAGACAGGACCAGCATCAGGCCACGGCGCTGGATATTGCTATTCGACATTCTGGGACTGCTCGCGGAACTGGTCGATCACCGCCTTAAGGGCGAGGCCGGTGCGGGTCAATGCGATGTCGCTGGATTTGGAGCACAATGTGTTGGCTTCGCGGTTGAATTCCTGGGCCAGGAAATCGAGCTTGCGGCCCACACCCTTGCCGTCCCGGATCAGGGCGCGGGCGTCCTGGACATGGGCGGCGAGCCGGTCCAGCTCCTCGCGCACATCGGCCTTCACCGCCAGCAGCGCCACTTCCTGCGCCAGCCGGTCCTCGGACACCGACCCGCCATCCAGCAAGTCCTTGAGCTGCGCGTCCAGCCGGGCTTTCAGCGCCGCGGGCTGGGCGGCGGCCAGCCGGCCCGCCTCGCCCACCAGTTTTTCGATCTCGTCCATCTGTGCCGTCAACAGCGCCGCCAGCTTGGCGCCTTCGCTGCAGCGTTCCGTCACAAGCCGGTCAAAGGCCCCCGCCAGGCTT
>CANGRN010000129.1 GCA_947455695.1 Alphaproteobacteria bacterium | reverse complement strand
GGCTACTTGTGGTGCTGCAGCCTGGTATTCACCAGCTGGAAGAACACCGGCACGAAGAAGATCGCCAGCACGGTGGCGGTGATCATGCCGCCCACCACGCCGGTGCCGATGGCGTTCTGGGATCCCGCGCCCGCGCCATGCGCCAGCGCCAGCGGCATGACGCCGGCGATGAAGGCGATGGAGGTCATCAGGATCGGGCGCAGCCGCAGCCGGGCCGCTTCCATGGCGGCGTCGAAGGCGCTGGCGCCTTTCTTCTCCGCATCCACCGCGAACTCCACGATCAGGATGGCGTTCTTGGCGGACAGGCCGATGGTGGTGAGCAGGCCGACCTGGAAATAGATGTCGTTGAACAGGCCGCGCGCCCAGGTCAGCGCCAGCGCGCCCACCACGCCCAGCGGGATCACCAGCATCACCGACAGCGGGATCGCCCAGCTTTCATACAGCGCCGCCAGGCACAGATAGATCACCAGAATGGACAGGGCATACAAGGCAGGCGCCTGGCTGCCGCTGGCTTCTTCCTGATAGGACAGCCCGGTCGCCTCGATGCCCACTTCCTTGGGCAACTGCTGCGCCAGTTCGCGCATGCGGTTCAGCGCCGTACCGGTCGAGACGCCGGGCGCGCCCTGGCCCTGCAGCTCGATGGCGGGAAGGCCGTTGTAGCGCGTGAGCGAGGCCGGTCCGATGGTCCAGCGCGAGGTGGCGAAGGACGAGAAGGGCGCCATGGTGCCATTGGCGCTCCTCACATACCAGCGGTCCAGGTCCTGCGGGGTCATGCGATAGGGCGCATCGCCCTGCATGTAGACGCGCTTGACGCGGCCGCGGTCGATGAAGTCGTTGATGAAGGTCGAACCCCAGGCGGCGCTGAGGGTCGAATTGACGTCGGCCAGCGACACGCCCAGCGCGCTCGCCTTGGCCTGGTCGATATCAACATGAAGCTGGGGCGTATCGTCCAGGCTGTTGGGCCGCACCTGGGCCAGCAGCGGATCGCGCGCCGCCAGGCCCAGAAGCTGGTTGCGGGCCGCGATCAGGCCGGCATGGCCGATATTGCCCCGGTCCTCCAGCTGCAGGTCGAAGCCGGTGGCATTGCCCAGTTCCTGCACCGAGGGCGGCACGATCGGGAAAATCTGCGCGTCCTTGTTCGGGAAGAAATTCATGAAGGCGCGCCGCGAGATGGCGACGGACGTGTTCTTGTCGCCCTTGCGCTCGCTCCAGTCCTTCAGGTGGGTGAAGGCCATGCCGGTATTCTGGCCCGAACCGGCAAAGGAGAAGCCGGCCACGGCGAACACGAAGTCGACATTGTCCTTTTCCTTGTCCAGGTAATAGTCGGCCACGCCCTTGGCCACCTTCAGGGTGGCGGGCTGGGTGGTGCCGGCGGGCAAGGTGATCAGGTTGAAGATGAAGCCCTGGTCCTCGTCGGGCAGGAAGCCGGTGGGCAGGCGGATGAACAACAGCACCAGCAGCGCCACGATGCCGCCAAAGGCGATCATGGTGGTCCAGGTGTGCTTCAGGAACCATTCGGCGCGGTCATGGTACCAGTTGCGGAAGGCGTCGAAATTGCGGTTGAACCAGGTGAAGAAGCGTCCATGCTTGACATGGCCTTCGCCTTCCACCGGCTTGAGCAGGGTGGCGCAGAGCGCCGGCGACAGCACCAGGGCGACCAGGATCGACAGGGTCATGGCCGAGACGATGGTGATGGAGAACTGGCGGTAGATGATGCCGGTGGAGCCGCCGAAGAAGGCCATGGGCAGGAACACCGCCGTCAGCACCAGGCCGATGCCGATCAGGGCGCCGGTGATTTCGCTCATGCTTTTGAGGGTGGCGTCGCGGGGCGACAGCCGTTCCTCATGCATGATGCGCTCGACATTTTCCACCACCACGATGGCGTCGTCGACCAGAAGGCCGATCACCAGCACCAGCGCGAACAGGGTCAATGTGTTGATGGAATAGCCCGCGACCGCCAGCACGCCGAAGGTGCCCAGCAGCACCACCGGCACGGCGATGGCCGGAATCAGGGTGGCGCGCCAGTTCTGCAGGAAGATGTACATCACCAGCACCACCAGGGCGATGGCTTCGATCAGGGTCACGATCACGTCATGGATCGACAGGCGGATGAAGGTGGTGTTGTCGACCGGATAGACCAGCTTCATGCCTGGCGGCAGCGAGGCCTTCAGCTCATCGGCCTTCTTCTTGACCGCATCCACGGTCTTGAGCGCATTGGCGCCGGGCGCCAGGTTGATGGGAATACCGGCGGCGGGATAGCCGTTGAAAAGGCTGGCGATGGCATAGGTTTCCGCGCCCAGTTCGACGCGTGCGACATCGGCCAAGCGCACCACCGCGCCGGACGGCGCGGTCTTCAGGATGATGTTGCGGAACTGCTCGGGCGTCTGCAGCCGCGACTGGGCGGTGACAGTGGCATTGATCGCCGCGCCCGGCACGGCGGGCTGGGCGCCGATCTGGCCGGCCGAGACCTGCACGTTCTGGGTCTGGATGGCGGCATAGACGTCGGACGGCTGCAGGTTGAAATTGTGCAGCTTGAACGGGTCCAGCCAGATGCGCATGGCATACTGGGCGCCGAACACGCGGGTGGAACCGACGCCGGGCACGCGGCTCAGCGGGTCCTGCATCTTGGACGTGATGAAGTCCGAAATATCGACATTGGTGTAACGGCCGGTATCGTCATAGACGCCGACTACCACGATGAAGTTGGGCGTGTTCTTGGCGACCACGACACCCAGCTGCTGCACGGCGGTGGGCAGCAGCGGCACGGCGGCCTGCACCTTGTTCTGCACCTGAACCTGGGCGATGTCGGGATTGGTGCCGGCCGCGAAGGTGGCGGTGATCAGCACGGTGCCGTCGGCGTTGGACTGGGACGAGAAATACAGAAGATTGTCCAGCCCGGTCAGCTGCTGCTCGATCACCTGGGTGACGGAGTTCTGCAAGCTTTCGGAGTCGGCGCCGGGATAGACGGCGTTGATCACCACCGAGGGCGGGGCGATGGCGGGATACTGTTCGATCGGCAAGCTGAAGGCGGCGATGCCGCCGGCCAGCATGATGACCACGGCAAGCACCCAGGCGAAAACCGGGCGATCAACGAAAAAGCGCGAGAGATTCATTTAGTGGGCCGCCGGGTTGCTGGGCTGCGGTGCGGGCGCGGCGCCCGCGGGCTGCGGATTGACCGGCGCATCGGGCATTGCCTTGGCCAGGCCTTCGGTGATCAGCCGGTCGCCGGCTTTCAGGCCTTCCAGAACCTGCCACTGGTTGCCGACGGCGCGGCCGGTCTTGAGCACCTTCAGGCGCGCGATGTTCTTGTCGTCGATCACCAGGGCGGTGGGCTCGCCCTTCTGGTTGTGGCCGACGGCATTCTGCGGCACCAGTATGCCATGCGGGTCCACGCCCTGGTTGATGGTGGCGCGCACATACAGGCCCGGCAGCAGCAGGTTTTCCGGATTGGGGAAGATGGCGCGCAGCTGCACCGCGCCGGTGGCGGGGTCCACCGTGACGTCGGTGAATTGCAGGCGGCCCTTCAGCGGATAGGCGCTGCCATCATCCAGCTTGAGCGAGACTTCGGCCGTCAGCGGGCCACCCGAATTCGCATTGCCTTCCTGGATGGCACGCTTCAGCGCCACCAGTTCGGCGCTGGACTGGTTCACATCGACATAGATGGGATCGAGCGTCGACACGGTGGTCAGGGCGGTGGCCTGCTGCGCCGTCACCAGCGCACCCTCGGTCACGGTGGAGGCGCCGATGCGCCCGGTGATGGGCGAGAGGATGCGGGTATAGTTCAGGTTGATGCGGGCGCTGTCGGCATTGGCCTTGGCCTGGAGATAGGCGGCGCGGGCATCGTCGGCATCCTGCGGCGCGATGGCATTCTCCGACAGCAGGCGCTGATAGCGCTCCGCCTTCACCTTGGTGGAAGCCAGGGTCGCAAGCGTGCTGTCATAAACGGCGCGGTAGGGCGCCGGATCGATCTGGTAGAGCGGCTGGCCTGCCTTGACGGTCGAGCCTTCCACGAACAGGCGCTTCAGCACGATGCCGTTGATCTGGGGACGGATCTCGGACACGGCGAAGGGATGGGTGCGGCCCGGCAGCTCGACGGTCAGCGCAATCGGCTGTTCGGCGATGGTGACGAAGCCCACGGCGGGCGGGGGCATCTGCTGCTGCGGAGGACGGCCGCAACCGGCCAGAACGAGAAGTGTGGCCATGCCAATGGTCAGCGATGGCAAAAAGCGGCGCGACATCAATACCCCCGAAAAAATCACGGATCAGGATGACGTTCGGCCAAGGCCGTCCCAGACATCCCAAGACAAAAAAGGTCCCCGATGGCGGCGATGACCGCCGGGGCCCTTACATATGTGCGGCTGCGAGAATTGGAAGGGCGGAATTGGACCAAAGTGCGGCCAATGCCGATTCTACGCCGTTTACGTTGTCAATTTGACACAAGCGGGCCTTGGTCGCCCGCCGGTCGATGGGATCGGCCGGATATAAGGCCTGCTCAACATACCAGCCCAAATGTTTGCGGAAGACTTTCAGGCCCAGCGCATCACCATAGAAGCGCAACGTGTCTGTGAAATGTTCAAGCGCGATGCCCAATCGGGAGGCAATGTCGGGCTCGACGGCCGTTCCATCTGTATTCAGGGCTTTGTCCAGCGCGGCGGCGATCCAGGGCCGCCCATAGGCGCCGCGCCCGATCATCAGCGCATCGGCGCCGGACTGCGCCAGCGCGGCGCGCGCCGATACCGCATCGATGATGTCGCCGTTCACGATCACCGGAATGGACACGGCCTTCTTCACCTGCGCCACGGCGCGCCAGTCGGCCTTGCCGCCATAGAACTGGTTGCGGGTGCGGCCATGCACGGTAATGGCTTTCACGCCCAGGCTCTGCGCCATTGCCGCGATCTCGGGGGCGTTTCGATTCTTGTCATCCCAGCCCAGCCGCATCTTCAAGGTGACCGGACGGCTGGTGGCGTTCACCGCCGCCTCGATCAGGCGCGCCGCCAATTGGGGTTCGCGCATCAGGGCCGAACCGGACAGTGCGCCGGTCACTTCCTTGGCCGGGCACCCCATGTTGAAGTCGATGATGTCGGCGCCGGCCTCTTCCGCCAGCTTCGCTCCCTTGGCGATCCATTCGGGGGTACGGCCAACCAGCTGGATGACCATCAGGGGCAAGCCTTCGCCGATGGCGGCGCGGCGCACCACATCGGGGCGGCCGCGCGCAAAGCTGTCACAGGCCACCATCTCGGTCGCCACATAGGGCGCGCCGCAGGCCGACGCGATGCGCCGGAACGGCAGGTCGGACACGCCTGTCATGGGCGCGGTCAGCACCCGGCCGGGTATCGTGACGTCACCGATCTGAAGGCTGGAGGGCATGGGCGGGGAAATACGCCCGCCCAGCTTCAAAGTCGAGCCTAGCTGCCGGCCTTGTGGATGCGGCCGGGACCTGCGATCCGCGTGTCCAGCTTGGGCGGGTTGCTGTGCAGGGTCACTTCGCTGGGCCCGGCGATTTCCACCATGGCCTCATCGCTGGG
>CANGRN010000128.1 GCA_947455695.1 Alphaproteobacteria bacterium | reverse complement strand
GCCAGCCTGATGCTTCTGCTGGGAACCACCGTCCTGATCGGCGCCAACGCGGCTGTGGTGCTGGTGCCCGGCGCGGCCAAATCGCAGGGCGCCATGGGCGCGTTGGCGATGCTGGGCATGGTGATCGTCTTCGTGATGGTGCTGGCGCGCTTTCTTTTGCTGCTGCCGGCCATCGCGGTGAGCGAAACCGCGCCCACCTTGCGCCGTGCCTGGGCCCTGTCGGCGGGCAATTTCCTGCCGTTGCTGGGCGTGCTGCTTGGGCTTTTCCTGCCGCTGCTGCTGGTCATGGCGGCAATCGATGTGGGAATGGGCGAAAAACCCGCCGCCATGCCGGGCGCCGCGACCCAGATGCAGATCGTCGCCGCAGTGATGCAGGCGCGCCAGAGCTTGCCGCTGACCTGCGGGCTGGGCTTTCTGTTCTCGCCGCTGGTGATCGGACTTCTTGCGGGCGCCAGCGTCTCGATCTGGCGGACGCTGAAAGACGAGCCTTCGGTGGAAATCCTGGCTTGATTGTTCGCCTGGTGCGGCATGCCTGTTTGGCCGCTATAAGCAGTCAGCATAGTTGAAATCACAGCATCCAGATTTTCGGCTGTCTTTATGCTTCGTATCTCCGTCTACCGGATTTTCCTGGTTTTTCTGCGCCTTGGCCTGTCGTCCTTTGGCGGGCCCGTTGCGCATCTGGGATATTTTCACAGCGCCCTGGTCAAGCGACTTCGCTGGCTGGATGAAGACAGCTTCGCCGAACTGATCGGCTTGTGCCAATTTTTGCCCGGACCTTCCTCCAGCCAGGTCAGCATTGGCATTGGCCTCGCCAAGGCGGGTTGGCGTGGCGCGATAGCGGCATGGATGGGCTTCACGCTGCCCTCCGCGGTCCTGATGACCATGCTGGGGATCGGCATGGGCTATTTCGGCGCCGGCATTCCAGGATGGCTCAGCCATGGGCTGATCCTTGTGGCGGTGCCTGTCGTTGCCCAGGCGATTTTGCTGATGACGCGCCAGCTTTGTCCCGACTGGCCACGCCGTTTTCTCGCCCTGGTTTCGACCGTCATTTTGTTGTGGCTGCCATTTCCCGCAACCCAACCGCTGACGATTGCTGCGGGGGGCGTCCTGGGATGGTTTTTCCTCAAGGGGTTGGGCAAAAATCTCCCGAAGACTCTTCCCCCGGGCCTGAACCGACGGACCGCGTTTGCCGCTCTCGGGCTGTTCTTCCTGCTCCTGGCATTGCTGCCATTTGTCAGTGGCCTGCTCCACAATCACGCTCTGGCGGTGTTCTCGGCATTCTATCAGTCCGGTGCACTCGTCTTCGGAGGCGGGCATGTGATTCTGCCATTGTTGCAGTCGGCCGTTATCCCAACGGGGTGGGTGTCGGGCGCCGACTTCCTGGCAGGCTATGGCGCCGCCCAGGCCATGCCGGGCCCCCTGTTTTCCTTTGCGGCCTATCTGGGCGCCGTGATGACGTCCGCGCCCAACAACCTGGCGGGCGCAGCCTTGTGCCTTGCGGCCATCTACCTGCCGTCTTTCCTGCTGGTCATCGGGGCGCTTCCGGTTTGGCAAGCCGTGCGCCACCACCCACAGGTCCGGGGCGCGTTGAGCGGCGTGAACGCCGTTGTGGTGGGTCTGTTGCTGGCGGCGTTCTGCCGGCCGGTCTGGACCTCGGCCGTTCACACCCCCAGCGACCTTGTACTGGCTCTTGCCGGCTTCGGGTTGCTGACGGCGGCCAACATGCCCTCCTGGGCGGTCGTTATTCTCACCGTCCTTGGCGCCGGTCTCCTGGCCGCCGTGTGATACGGCCGCCTGGCGATGCCCGTTACTCGGCGGCCTTCAGCCTCTTGGCCGTGGGCGCGTTTTTCAGCAGCGGCTTGAGATACTGGCCCGTGTAGGAGCGCGGGTTCCTGGCCACCTCTTCGGGCGTGCCGGTGGCCACGATCTCGCCGCCGCCATCGCCGCCTTCGGGGCCCAGATCCACGATCCAGTCGGCAATCTTGATGACTTCCAGATTGTGCTCGATCACCACGATGGTGTTGCCGGCGGCCACCAGTTCCTGCAGCACTTCCAGCAGTTTCTTGACGTCGTGGAAATGCAGGCCGGTGGTGGGCTCGTCCAGGATGTAGAGCGTGCGTCCGGTGGCGCGGCGTGACAATTCCTTGGACAGCTTGACGCGCTGGGCCTCGCCGCCTGAGAGCGTCGTGGCCTGCTGGCCGATGGAGATTTAGCCCAGGCCCACGCGCTTGAGGGTTTCCAGCTTCTCGGCTATCGACGGCACGGCCCTGAACAGTTCGGCGCCGGCCTCGATGGTCATGTCCAGCACATCGGCAATGGAATGGTCGCGGAACTTCACTTCCAGGGTTTCGCGGTTGTAGCGCTTGCCCTTGCAGACATCGCACTGGACATAGACGTCGGGCAGGAAGTGCATCTCGATCTGGATAACGCCATCGCCCTGGCAGGCTTCGCAGCGCCCGCCCTTGACGTTGAAGCTGAAACGGCCGGGCGCATAGCCGCGCGCCTTGGATTCCGGTAGTTCGGTGAACCAGTCGCGAATGGGCGTGAAGGCCCCGGTATAGGTGGCCGGATTGGAGCGCGGGGTGCGGCCGATCGGGCTCTGGTCGATGTCGATCACCTTGTCCAGATATTCCAGCCCTTCGATACGGTCATGCGGCGCAGGCTGTTCGCGGGCCTGGGTCAGTTTCTTGGCCGCCGCCTTGAACAGTGTCTCGATGGTGAGGGTGGATTTGCCGCCGCCGGACACCCCGGTGATGCAGGTCAGGGTGCCCAGCGGGATTTGCGCCGTGACGTTCTTGAGGTTGTTGCCGCGCGCGCCGACCACTTTCAGCCAGCGGTTATGGGTGGGCTTGCGGCGCTGCGCCGGGATCGGGATGTTCTCGGCGCCGCTGAGATAGCGCCCCGTAAGGCTTTTCTTGTTGGCGATGATGTCGGCCGGGGTGCCTTCGGCAATAATGTGGCCGCCATGCACGCCGGCGCCCGGGCCCATGTCGATGACATGGTCGGCGGTGCGAATGGCGTCTTCGTCATGCTCCACCACCAGCACGGTGTTGCCCATGTCGCGCAGGCCGCGCAGCGATTCCAGCAGCTTGTTGTTGTCGCGCTGGTGCAGCCCGATGCTGGGTTCGTCCAGCACATACAGCACGCCGGTCAGGCCCGAGCCGATCTGGGAGGCCAGGCGGATGCGCTGGCTTTCCCCGCCCGACAAGGTGCCCGAGGCGCGCGACAGGCTGAGATAATCCAGCCCCACATTGTTGAGGAATTTCAGCCGGGCGCGGATTTCCTTCAGGATGCGATAGGCGATTTCCTGTTGCTGCTTGCTGAGCTTCTTGTCGATATCGCGGAACCAGCTGTCGGAATCGCGGATGGACATCTCGCACACCTGGCCGACATGCAGCCCGCCGATCTTCACGGCCAGAGCCTCGGGCTTCAGGCGATAGCCGTTGCAGACCTCGCAAGGGGATTCGGACTGGAAGCGCTCCAGCTCCTCCTGCACCCAGGCGCTGTCGGTCTCGCCATAGCGGCGGTCCATGTTGGGAATGACGCCCTCGAATTCCTTCTTGGTGTCATAGCGGCGCATGCCGTCGTCATAGGTGAACTTGATCACCTCTTCGCCCGAGCCGTGCAGGATCACGTCCCGCGCCTTCTTGGGCAGGTCTTCCCAGGCATCGTTCATCGAGAATTTGTAGTGCCGGGCCAGCGCCTCGAGCGTCTGCAGGTAATAGGGCGAGGACGACTTGGCCCAGGGCGCCACGGCGCCTTTCTTGAGGGTCAAGGTCTCGTCCGGCACCACCAGCGCCTCGTCGAAGTAATTCTGCACGCCCAGGCCGTCGCATTCGGGGCAGGCGCCGTGCGGGTTGTTGAAACTGAACAGCCGCGGCTCGATCTCGGTGATGGTGAAACCCGAGACCGGACAGGCGAACTTGGAGGACAGCATCATCTGGCGCTGCTTGCCGTCCTTTTCCTTCTCGTCGGCAAATTCCACGATCAGCAGCCCGTCGGCCAGGCCGAGGGCCGTTTCGATGGAATCGGGCAACCGGTTGCCGATATCGGCCTTCACCACGATGCGGTCCACCACGATCTCGATATCGTGCTTGATCTTCTTGTCCAGCGCCGGAGTGGCGCCGATGTCATAGAACTTGCCGTCCACCTTGGCGCGCTGGAAGCCCTTCTTCTGCAGTTCCGCCAGCTCCTTGCGATACTCGCCCTTGCGGCCGCGCACGATGGGCGCCAGCAGGTAGAGCCGCGTGCCTTCGGGCAGCGCCAGGATGCGGTCGGCCATCTGGCTGACGGTCTGGCTTTCAATGGGCAGGCCCGTGGCCGGCGAATAGGGCACGCCCACCCGCGCGAACAACAGGCGCAGGTAATCGTAGATCTCGGTGACCGTGCCCACGGTGGATCGCGGATTCTTGGAGGTGGTCTTCTGCTCGATGGAAATGGCCGGCGAGAGGCCCTCGATATGGTCCACGTCCGGCTTCTGCATCAGTTCCAGGAACTGGCGCGCATAGGCCGACAGCGATTCCACATAGCGGCGCTGGCCCTCGGCATAAATGGTGTCGAAGGCCAGGCTGGATTTGCCCGAGCCGGACAGGCCTGTCAGCACCGTCAGGGTGTCGCGCGGAATCTCCACGTCGATATTCTTGAGGTTGTGCTCGCGGGCGCCGCGAATGGAAATGTTCTTCAGCATCAGTGATTTTTGCTCTGCAGGCTGGCGAGATAACGCTTGTTGGCGTCTGCGGGCACCGCGCCCAGTTCAATCAATGTGGCGATGGACTTCAGCACCAGGTCGTAGGAGCCGTAGCAATGATGGGCCACCAGAGCGAGATGCTTCCTTTGTTCGGCGCTCATCGCCTTGCTGATGTCGCGGACATAGACCATATCGGTTTCCAGGAGCTGCCGAATGCCGCGATTGGGTTCATTGCGCACCACCATTGGCGCCAGCGGCCAGATCTTGGTGCCGGTGACGCAATGGGGCAGGAACCCGAGTTCCCGCATCGTCAGGTCTATCTCGCCGAAGGGCGGCTGGTTCTTGTAAAGGGGAACAAAGGAAACTTCGGTCTGCACCACCACGGCGTCTTTCAGCCTGGCGCGGCCATGGGCCAGCACCTCGCGCTCGCCGCCCTGGACGTCCATTTTCAGGAAATCCAGGTGCGCGATCTCGGCGACATCGTCCAGCTTCTTGGTGGTGACGGGAATCCTGGCTTTCACTTGACCCCATATAGGAAACAAATTGAAAAGCGCCAGATGCGCGGGGTCGGGTTCCAGCAGGCTGGTCATGCCTTCCAGCTCGCAGACATGCAGGGTGCGCTGGGTTCCGTCGCCCAAAGCGTACGGTAGATAACGTTCCCGCGGACCCTTGCTTTGTTCCAGCTTCGCCAGCGCCTGGGCTTGCGGTTCAAAGCCTGTCACCTCGCACAGCCCGGCCGTCAGCATCGCCTTGTAAGGCGGATCGCCGTCGATGGGATTGGCGCCCACATCCACGATGGCGGTGAGTCGCTGCGGGGCCAGAATCTGGGTCAGAAGGTCCATGGT
>CANGRN010000127.1 GCA_947455695.1 Alphaproteobacteria bacterium | reverse complement strand
GTGCTGCATTCCACCAGCACCGCGCCCGCAGCGGCCGTAGAGAGGGCGCCCTGTGGCCCCTGCCAAAGCGAACGGGAAACCAGATCATCCGACACCATGCTGATAACGATGTCTGCGTTGGTCGCCGCCTCCGCAGGAGATTTGCAAAGAACCGCCCCGGAATCTTTAAAACTTTTGTACCGCTCAGGCGAACGATTGAAGAGCTTCGCCTCGTATCCGGCTTCAAGCAGGCGGCGCGCCATGCCCGAGCCCATGGTGCCCAGCCCGAGCACCGCAACCAGGGGTTTGTCGCTCATCCTGTGACCTTGAACCTGGAAAGCGCCGCTTCGTCGATCTCGAGCCCCAAGCCGGGAACGTCATCGCTCAGTTCGACAAATCCGTTACGCGCGACCGGTTCGCCCTTGAAGATATACCAGAACAGCTCGTTGCCGACTTCCACATCTACGGGCGGGAAATATTCGGCGATAGGGGAATTCAGGCTGGCCATGACCACGTGATAGTTATGCATCTGTCCGGCATGCGGGACGACGGGAATGGAATGGGCTTCCGCCAGCGACTGGATCTTGCGCGCTGCCGTGAGCCCGCCGACGCGATTGGTATCGAACTGGATATAGTCCAGCGCCTTGGCCTCGATCATCTGGCGGAAGCCGTAAATGGTAAATTCATGCTCGCCGGCCGCAATCGGGGTACGACCGAACCGTCGCAGCTCATTATAGCCGTGTATGTCGTCGGGATTGATCGCCTCTTCCAGCCAGCGCAGGTTGAACTGGTCCAGCAGCGGCATCATCCGCTTGGCGTAGTCGAGCGACCAGCCCATATAGGCGTCGGCCATGACATCGATGCCATCGCCGACCGTTTCGCGCACGGTGCGAACCAGTTCGAGATTGCGCTGCATGCCCTCGGCGCCGTCGACCGGCCCCCAGCCGAACCGCATTTTGACTGCCGTGTAACCTTCGGCCTTGTACTTGGCGGCCTCGGCCGCGACCTGATCCAGCGGCATCGAATAGAGTCGGCTGGCATAGACCGGGATGCGCGGCTTGGTGCGGCCGCCCATCAGGCGGAACACAGGCTGCTTGGCGGACTTGCCCATCAGGTCCCACAGCGCGATATCGATGGCGCTGATTGCCACCATCGCGACACCCTTGCGGCCGAACGGCAGCGTATTGCGGTACATGAGCTGCCAGAGAAATTCTACGTCCCAGGGATCGGCGCCGATCAGCAAAGGCGCCAGATGGGTATCGATCAGGGTTTTGGAGACAAGCGGGCAAAGCGCGGCATTGCCGATCCCGACAAGCCCCTGATCGGTGAAGATTTCCACGATCAGCCACCCATGGAAGGTGAAGGTTCCCATGGTCTCCGGCGACAGCATCGGAGAAACCAAGTCCATGGGATTGGTACAGAAATGCTGAGGAAGCTTCGCGGTGCTTCCGGACCATTGAACGACCCGTGTACGCACTTCCGTGATTTTCACGACTGTTATCTTTCGAATGTGAGGTGTTGCAAGCGGGGAATGGATAGGCAGATAACGCCGAATGCGACCAGGTGTAGACAGGCTGCGATGGTCAGGACCGGCGTGTAGCTAAAGCCGTTATCCAGTAGCCAGCCTGCGGTCTGGCCGAGGACAACGCCGCCCATCGCACCGCCAAGACCGACCAGTCCCGCCAGCTTTCCGACGGCCTGGCGCGGCACCAAGTCAGTGGGCAGCACCATCACCAGCGTTGACCAGGATTGCTGGCCAAAGAACGCCATGCTGAAGAGCAGGAGTATCCAGCCGATGCCTGGAATGTGCGGCACAAGCATGACCCAAGGCATCAGCGCCGCGCTGAATCCCAGCGCCACCTTCCGGGCCATGTTGACGGATGCGCCGCGGCCAAGCAAATGGCTGGACAGGGCGCCGCCGACCAGGCAACCGACACCGGAAGCCGCATAGGGAATCCAGCCCAACGAGCCAGCTTGTTTCAGGTCGAAATGCTGGGCTTCAAACAGATATTTGGGCAACCAGAAGAGATAAAAATACCATGCTGCGTCCGACAGGAACTTGGCGATGACGACACCGCGCACCTCCTTGCGCGCTACCAGCATCGCAATGGTGATGACCGGACCTTGTTCTTCGTCTCCACGGGCTTCCGACCCTGCATCCGGCGTGACATAAAGAAAATACCAGGCGATGGCCCAGAGCAGCCCCAGGCTTCCTGTCAGATAGAAAACCCAGCGCCAGCTGGCGATTTGAAGCCAGTGTACCTGGCTAAGAACAAGCATGATCAGTGGCGGGGCAATAACGGCGCCCACGGCGGTGCCCGCGTTCACGATGCCCATCGCCAGGGCCCTGTCCTTTGCTGTGAACCATTCCGCGACAGCGCGCGTTGCGGCGGGGAACCCCCCCCCCTCGCCTAGGCCCAGCATTAGTCTGCTGGCGGCCAAGGAAAACGCGTTGCGTGCCAATCCGTGGCTGGCGCAAGCCAGCGACCAGACCGTCATGACCAGCAGAAAGCCTTTGCGAGTACCGACGCGATCCAGAATCCAGCCGCCGCCCAGATACATCAGGCCATAAGTGACCAGAAAGGCAGAATCCAAAGCCGCCTTGACCTGATTAGAGATGGGGAAGTCAGCCTGAATGGCCTTGATGGCCCAAGGCAGGGTCTGGCGGTCCAGATAGCTGATGGCGATAGCGGCACCGACAAGGAATGCGATGGCCCATGCCAATTTGGATTTGCGCTGCAGCAACGACCCCTCCTCTTTGTTGAATCGCAAATCTTGCAGCACGAAAGACCGAAAAACCAAGATTTTCTTATGAGGTCGGGTATGTCGAACCGCGGCAGGCCTGTCAAAAAATCGATTCTCCCCCGACGGGAATCCCACCCCCACCCCCTGTGTTTGCCCTTGTCCGACAATTCAAGTATTTTGTCTGACAATACCAATAATAATTGGGGGGTGTTTCAAATACATGCGTACCCATATCCAGGACGGAATACGCGACAAGCCGCGAGATGCTTACAAGACGCCTACTGTTCCATCTGAAAAAAACCAGCTTGTCCTAAAAGCATTCACGGTACTGCGTTGCTTTCAGAGTTCAGATGAATGGGTGACCGGCGGCGAGCTCAGCCGACGAGCAAATTTGCCCCAGGCCTCCGGCTATCGGCTTATCCAGACTCTCGAAAAAATTGGCGCAGTGATCCGTGGGCCACGTGGGCGCTATCGTCCCGGAATGCTGCTGGTATCGCTGTCCCAGAATGTCGCGATCGGCGATCTTCTGCGCGCCTCCAGCCAGAGCCTGTTTGTTGCTTTGGCTAAGCGCTTCGATGTGACGGTTCACCTGGGCATGCTGGAAGAAGGCATGGTCAGCTACGTCAGCAAAGTCGCCGCGCCAAATGCCTTTCCGATCAACACCCGCGTTGGCGCGCAGCTTGAAGCCTATTGTTCGGCCCTCGGCAAAGTCTTGCTTTCCAGTCTCTCGCAGGCACGGCTCGACAGCTTCGTCCTGGAAGGGGATCTGGTCCCCCTGACCCCCAACACGATCATTGCGCCGCACCTGCTGCGGGCCGAACTGGAAAAGATCCGCCGGCAGAAATACGCAGTGGACAATGGCGAGGCCGATGCCGACATCATTTGCATCGCGGTCCCCATCTGCGATACCGAAGGCCGCATGATTGCCGCCATGTCTGCCAGCGATCACGCCAGTAGAATGGACGATCGGCAGCAAATTATAATCCGGGACGCTCTCTGGGCCGCGGTGGCGGAGCTGGAACAGAAAGTCTTTCCCAGACACGTCAAAAGCGCTGGCTAGATCTTGTTCACTGGCCGACCTCCACGGGCTCGGCAAAAGCCGAAGGTTACAGGGATTGCATTTTGTCGATGAAAACGATTTTCCCGGAAGCTGGCTTTGCCAAAACCACAGCGTTATCGCATGCTCCCATTGCGCATACAGACCGGGACCAGCGGGCACGACAAAATTCCATGAGCCGCACCAAGCAATCTCCGCGAATTCCCGCCTTAATCGCAGCCGATCTGGGCGCGAACATCGTGTCGGGACGGCTTAAAGTCGGCGCCATGCTGGATGGCGAAGTCGAAGCAAGCGGGCAACGACAGGTCTCACGGTCAGCGTATCGCGAGGCAGTTCGTATTCTCAGAGCAAAAGGCCTGGTCGAGTCGCGCACCAAAGTCGGGACCATGGTCAGCGAAATTGAAAAATGGCATTCCCTCGACCCGGACGTCCTGCGCTGGATGTGCTCGCGCGATCCCACCCCCCAGATGCTGATCAGCCTTTTCGAGCTTCGCATAACGGTAGAACCGGAGGCCGCGGCCTTCGCAGCGCAGCGGCGCACCCAGGCCCAGCTTTATGCAATGGAGGATGCGCTGACGGAAATGGAGCGCGAAACCGTGCAGACGGAAAAAGGGCGCGCAGCAGACCGCATGTTTCACAGGACCCTGCTGGCCGCGTCACAGAATGTATTCCTCGCCTCCCTGAGCAGCAGTGTCGCTGCGGCGGTCGACCTGAGCACCGTCTTCAAGCAGCGCACCCGGCGGCTGACACGCGATGCGGTTCCGGATCATTGGTGCGTTTACCGTGCGATTGCAGTAGGCGACCCCAAAGGCGCCCGAAAAGCTATGCGCCATCTAGTAAAGTCCGCTTTTGAAGATACCACCGCAGGCGCACCACATCGCAGCGGCGCCAATTTGAGCGCCCCCTAGGCGGCGACTTTCACTCACTAACATTACCGCTTCCCCTTTAGTGATGGTCTATTGAGCATGAGGTCCTCATGAAAATTTCTCGCAGAACGGTCCTGGCCGCGTCGGCATCGGCGCCTTTTATCGGCCGCGCCTCGGCGGCCACTACCGCCAACATCCGCATCCACAGCGGCCGTCATCGCGGGCCCATCGACAAGAAGATTTTCGGCAACTTCATCGAGCATCTCGGCCGCTGCATTACCGGCGGCATTTTCGACGAGGGCTCGCCGCTGTCGGACAAGGAAGGGTTCCGCACCGATGTGATGACCGCAGTGAAAGACATGGGTGTGCCGCTGCTCCGCTGGCCGGGTGGAAATTTTTCGTCCAACTACAATTGGCGCGACGGCATCGGACCACGCGCCAAACGTCCCCGCCGGCTGGAAATGGCCTGGGGCACGGTAGAAGACAACCGCTTCGGCACCCATGAATTCATGGAGTATGTCGAGAAGGTCGGGGCCGAACCTTATATCTGCTTCAACCTGGGAACCGGAAGCTGGAGCGATGCCCAGCAATGGGTGGAATATGTCAACGGCACCCAAGACACCGAGATCACCCGCGAGCGCCGCCGCAACGGCCGCGACACGCCCTGGAAAGTAAAATATTGGGGCCTTGGCAATGAGATGGACGGCTATTGGCAGATGGGCCACCGCTCGGCCTCCGATTACGGCGCCTACGCGCTGGAAGCCGCCAAGCTGGCCAAGCTGACCGATCCCGACGTCAAGCTTATCGCCGCCGGTTCCTCCAACTTCCGCCCCGGTTCGGACTGGATCGGCTGGAACCGCACCGTTCTGGAATATCTCAAGGATTATGCTGATTACCTTTCGCTCCATCTCT
>CANGRN010000126.1 GCA_947455695.1 Alphaproteobacteria bacterium | reverse complement strand
CTGTGGGAACTGGGCATCGGCCTCACTGACATCGCCAAGCATGTCTATGGCATGGATCACCAGCTGCCCAAGGACGCGCTGGGCCCGGAGGCGGTGGCGGCCCTGAAGGCGCGCATTCTGAAAGCCAAGCCACGCATTCTCGCATTTACCAGCCTGAATGGCGGCAGGAAGGTGATGGGACCGCAGGCGGTGGCGGGCGAACAGCCGCATCTTATCGGCGAAACGCGGGTGTTCATCCTGCCGTCGCCATCGCCGCTGGCCGCCAATCACTGGGACATCAAGCCCTGGCGCGATCTGGCGCGCGTGGTCAAGGATTTGTGAGCCGCTGGCGGAAGTCGTAAAAGGCTTTGGATTAGGGCAGCGCCGCGGTGACGGTGCGGGCCGGCGCCTCGAAGCGCACGCAATGCTCGCTGCCCGGCGCGCTCTCGCACATGGCGGCAGGATCGTCGGCCAGGCTGACGCGGTAACTGCCGATGGCCGGATCGGCGGCGGCGAAATTGGTCTGGATGATCTGCGCCCCGGAGGCAAAAGCCGCATCGCGGCGCGCGGTCTTGTTCGCTCGCGCCTCGCGCGTGTCTTCATCTGCGCGGGTGGTGACGATGAAGCCGTTGCGCACCGCCGTCTGGATCCGTGCACCATCCTTCACCGGATCGGCAATGGTGACAAAGGCGGCCAGCGGCGAGGCTTCATCGGCGGTCACGAACATGGCGCGGCCTTCCAGCGACTTGCGCGCGCCCTGATACAGTTTTGCCTTGGCGGCGCTGTCGTCCAGCACAAAGATCACCTTGCCGCGCGCCGCGCCCAGCCTGGGCCAGGCATGGGCCATGGCGGCTTCGCGCAGGCTGGCGTGACTGCCCTGCAACTGGTCGGGGGTGATGATCTGGCCGGGCGCGAAGGCGGCGCGGATTTCGCCGTCCAGCGCGTCCAGCGCCGCTTCCTCGCACAACAGCGGTTTGGTGGCGCCGGGCATGGGCGTCCTGGTGTCGTTGGTCTTCAGGGCGATGACGATGGGCAGGTGGCGGGGATGGGCTTTCGACCAGTCGGAGACCTGCTTCAGGCAATCGGCCAGCGCCAGGCAGGAGGACTGATAGTCCACGTCCAGCACATGGATGACCTTGAAGCCGGGCGCGGTCATGGCCTTGACGTAGTCCCCGGGCAGCAGATCCATCGCCATGCTGGCGCCGGCGGGCGACTTGTAGGCGCCTCCCTGCGGGTCATAGGCGACATCGAACGACAGGGCGCGCACATCATTGTGGAGCTGGGCGGCGAGTGTGGGCAGGGCGAAGTCCAGCGCCTCGGCATCCTTTTTGCCGCCCATGCGGATCAGGCCCATCAGGGCTTTGTTGGGCCGCTGCTTGTAGCTTTGCGCCGTGCCGACCACCTGCAGCTGGTCGATGCGCAGGTTGGCGTCCATCCATTCGGGGCTGCAATTATCGTCACAGGCGCGCGCCTTCGCAGCCGAAGGTTGCGCCGCGGCCGGCGCTGTCGATGAGAACAGGCCGGCCTGGACGGTTGCGAACGCAAAGGCGGGAAGCAGGACGAAGGCGGCGAGGAAATGGCGGCGCATCGTCCCTGTCCTCTTGTCAGGCGCGCCTTGCCACGGTCAGACCCGCGACCAGCAGCACCAGGAAGATGATCAGGAAGATGAAGAACAGCGTCTTGGCGATGGCGATGGACGTGCCGGCGATGCCGGTAAAGCCAAGCAGGCCCGCAATCAGGCCGATGACCAGGAAAATCAATGCCCATTTCAGCACGGCAAACTCCGCATTTCGAAATCCTACCGAGAGGAAACTCGAAAAGGGTTGCTTAAGTTCCCGCGGCTGGCGAGGGCGGAACTATTGCGGCTTGGGCACGTCTCGCAGCTTGCCGGAACCACGGGTGGCGTCGTGCAGCAACTGCTCCGCCGGCTTGCCGGGAGACGCCGTGCTGGGCGCATTCTGGGTGGCGGGCATGGGGAAGGTCAGCGCCCAGTCGACAATCGTCTTCACCGCCGCGGCCAGCGCCTGTTGCAGGGCCTGCACCGCCGCGCCGACGGTGTTGACCGAGGCCGAACCCGTCTGGGTGGTGGAGAAGCTGCCGACAATGACGCGGCCATGGGAGGTGGTCAGCTTGCAGGTGATGCTTACCGTCACGCCCGGAATGCCGTCCGGGGTGCTGTAATGGGCGGCGAAATCCTTGACCTCGATGGACAGGTTGTAGTCGGCATGCAGCGCCGCTTCCTCGGTCGCCACCGCATCGATCCGGCCCGACGCTTCAAAGCCGTCCAGGATGGCGTGCTGCACGATGGGCGACAGGCGGTCGGGATAGGTCGCCTTGGCGTAGAAATCCATGGTGCCGTCCGGCTGGAACAGGGCGACGCGTTCGCTGTCCAGCGCGCTGGAAACATCCGGGTGCAGGATGCTCAGCGCCCACGGCACCTTTGCGCCTCCGCTGGCGGCGGCCGGAAACGTGGGCTTCACGACATAGATGGGGCTGGCCTCGGGCGGGCCGATCAGGTCCTTGCCGCAGCCGGCCAGCGCGAGCGCCGAAGCGCTCACCAGGAAGAATCGCCGCTGGATCATTTGCCGTCCCCTTTGGGTTCATAGCCCTTGCGCCGGTCGCCGAACAAAAGCTTGGTCGGCGTGCGGTTGAGCTGGTCGGAGAATTGGGTGAGGTTGGCCACCAGCCGTCGCATCTCGCCGATCAGGTCCGACAGTTGCGCCAGCCCGTCGCCATTGATGAAGGCGTCGGCATCGTCGGCCACCTTGCCATATTTCTGGATGGTGAGATCCACATGGCTGAGCGTGGGCCGCAGATTGTTGGAGGCATCGCTCAGGTTCGCCATCGCCTTGTTGGCGTTGGCGATGGTGGCGTCGATGTCGGCGCTGCGCCGTGCGACCGCCTGGGTGGTCTCGTCCAGATTGGCCAGCACATGGGCGATGGCGCGGCGGTTGTCATCGCTCAAGAGGTCGTTGAGCCGCGAGGCCGCGACATTCAGCTTGGCGACCACTTCGGGCGCCGATTGCTGGAGCTGGGCGAAGGTGGACTGCTTGGTGCGCAGCACGGGATATTTCTGGCCCTCGCGCGCCACCAGCAGCGGGGAGTTGGCGGAACCGCCGCTGATCTCGACAAAAGCGCCGCCGGTCAGGCCCTGGCTGTCGATCGAGGCGATGCTGTCCTCGCGGATATTGAGATTGGGCTGCACCTGCACGGTGACGATGACACGGCTGGGATCGGCCGGATCGAAACTCAGATCGGTGATGCGCCCCACCTCGATGCCGTTGTAGCGGGTCAGGGTACCCTTGCCCAAACCGGTGACCGGGCCTTTGAAGTTGGCCTGGTAGTAGGCGTATTCCTGGCTGTACTGCACTCCGGCCAGCCACAGGATCGTCACCACCAGTCCCACCGCGCAGGCCAGCACAAAGGCGCCGACCGCCACATAATTGGCTTTGGTTTCCATCGTTACGCCTCCTCAGACGCCAGCGCCGCGCGTCCGCGCACGCCTGAAAAATAGTCCTTGATCCAGGGATCGTCGCTCTTGCGCAGTTCGGAAATGGTGCCGATCACCAGTTTCTTGTTCACCAGCACGACGATGCGGTCGGTGATGGCGCGTAAGGTGTCGATGTCATGGGTCACCAGGAAGACGGTAAGGCCCAGCGATTTCTGCAACTGCTTGATCAGCTCGTCGAACTGGTTGGCGGAGATGGGATCCAGCCCCGCGGTGGGCTCGTCCAGGAACAGCAGTTCGGGGTCCAGCGACAGGGCGCGGGCCAGGCCGGCACGCTTCTTCATGCCGCCCGACAGTTCGGACGGAAACTTGTCGCCGGCATCGGGGGGCAGGCCCACCATGGCCAGCTTCATCTCGGCGATCTCGTCCATCAGCGTCTGGCTCATGCTGGTATATTCGCGCAAGGGCACCTGGATGTTCTCCGCCACGGTCTGGGACGAGAACAGCGCCCCTTCCTGGAACAGAACGCCCCAGCGCATCTGAAGTTTGCGCATTTCCGGGCTTTCGATATCGCCCAGGGTGGAATGGCCCAGCGCCTCGATCTCGCCTTCCAGCGGGCGTATCAGGCCGATGATGGAGCGCAGCAGCACCGACTTGCCGGTGCCCGAGCCGCCCACCACGCCCAGCACTTCGCCGCGATAGACGTCCAGGTCGATATGGTCGTGCAGTATCTTGTTGCCGAAGCCGTTGACCAGACCGCGCACCTTGATGACGACGTCTTTTTCCTTTTGCTGTGGCTCGGCCATCAGATCCCCAGCACCGAAAACATGACAGAGAAAGCCGCATCCATGACGATCACCAGGAAGATGCCTTCCACCACCGAGCGGGTGGTCAGCATGCCGACGCTGGCGGCATTGCGCTCGACCTGGAAGCCTTCGTAGCAACCGACCAGGGCGATCACCAACGCAAAGACCGGCGCCTTGATCAGGCCCACCAGCATGGTGTTCACGGTCACCGCCTCGGCAAGCTGGCGCATGAAGACCGGGATGGTGATGCCCAGCTGGAAATAGCACATGAAGGCGCCGCCGATCAGGCCCATGATGTCGGAATAGAAAGTGAGAAGGGGCAGGGCGATCACCAGCCCGATGATGCGCGGCAGGACCAGCGTGTCGATGGTGTTCAGGCCCATGGTCTGCATGGCGTCGATCTCTTCATTGACCCGCATGCTGCCGATCTGGGCGGTGAAGGCGCTGCCGCTGCGGCCCGCCACGATGATGGCCGTGATCAGTCCGCCGATTTCGCGCAGCACGCCCACGCCCAGAAGATTGATGGTGAAGACTTCGGCGCCGAAACGCTTGAGCTGGTCGGCGCCCTGATAGGCCAGCACCACGCCGATCAGGAAGGCCAGCAGGCCGACGATGGGCAGGGCATTGATGCCGGTCTCTTCCACCTGGTGGAACATGGCGGCGACGCGCATCTTGTGCCCGGGGCTGGCGATGGCCTCGCCCGTCTCCACCGTCACCCGGCCCAGATAGCCCAGCATGGAGATGGTCTGGTGATAGGCATGGATGGTGCCGCGGCCGATCTTGTAGAGCCGGCCGCGCAGGCCCGTGGGGATGCGCAATTTGTGCGGTTCGCTCTGGCGCTCCTGGTCCAGGGTTTCGAACAGGGGTTTGTAGAGGTCGGGAATGGCGAAGGTGCCGACTTTGCTTCCGGCCGCTTCCAGCGCCCGGCGCGTGCGCAGCACCAGCCAGGCCCCGGCGCTGTCCAGCCGGGAAATCTTGCTGGCATCGATGCTGACATCGCCTTTGCCGGCCAGGTCGAGGCTGCCCAGCTCACGGTCCAGCCGCGCGCTTTCGGCGATGGTCCAGGCGCCGCCCAGGGACAGCGTGCCGCCCTCCCGGTCCAACTTGAACCAGGCTTCCGGCTCATCGGAAACAGTTTCGATACTTGTCATGGACCCCTGCGGTAACTTGGAACAATGCGCCGATATGGCGAAAAGTTCCATGAGTTCCAGCCGGATGATTACGCCGCGGGGGTGGAAATCGCCTTGGGCACATGGGGGTGGCGGCGGACCCCCTTCAGCATCAGCCGCACCGCCTCGTAATGGATGGCCACCATCACCTTCAGGGTCATCAGGGGATAGCGCAGCAGCATGCG
>CANGRN010000125.1 GCA_947455695.1 Alphaproteobacteria bacterium | reverse complement strand
GCGGCGGACGGCGGTTTGCAACAGACGTTGCCAAATCCGAGGAAACAAGAATGAAAATAAATCGCAAGCGGGGGCGGTATTCCCGCCACCTTCTTTGTCTGCTTTTGGCCGCGCTGGTATCGGCGCCGCAGATCTATGCATCGCCTTCCCGGGGGAAAGGCAACGACCGCTTCGAAAGCATCCGCGAACTCATCCGCCGGAAATTGGCGGATGGTTCGGCGCCATCCATTTCGGTCGCTGTGGCGCAGCATGGAAAAATTGTCTGGGAAGAAGGCTTCGGCTGGGCCGATCGCGAAAAGAAGATTCCGGCAACCGAGAACACGGTGTATTCGCTGGCTTCGGTGTCAAAGCCCTTTACCGCGACTGGCCTGATGACGCTTGTCCAGGCGGGGAAGATCGATCTGGACAAGCCGATCGACGATTACCTGGGAGAAGCAAAATTGAAGGGGTGGGCGGGCGACGCGCGCCAGGCAACGGTGCGGCGTGTTGCCAATCATTCGTCCGGATTGCCCCTTCATGCCCAGTTCTTTGTCCGGAACGGCCCTTACCCGGTGCCATCGGATGACGAGACTATCCGCCGCTACGGCAACATCGTCACCGTTCCGGGCCAGCGCTTTCAGTATTCCAATATTGCCTATGGCATCCTGGGCTATGTCGCGTCGCGCGTGTCGGGCCAGAGCTATGCCGACTTCATGCGCGATGCGGTGTTTCGCAAACTGGGCCTGACACACACCTCAGTGGACATTCCCCCGGGCCTCGCAGCATCCGTGGCTGTCCGATACGACGAAAAGGGCATGCCCATTCCGCTCTACGATTCCGACCACCCTGGTGCCTGCGCGGTCTATTCCAGTGCGCACGACCTGATCCGCTTCGGCATGTTCCATCTCAAGGATCATCTCGCGGACCAGGCGGCGATCCTGTCCGATGCATCGATCGACGAGATGCACCGGTCGACGATCAATACCGGAAAGGCCAGGACAAACAACGGCAATGGATACGGGGTGGGCTGGGGTGTCGGCGACAACCGGGCCGATGGCTATCATACCCTGGCGCATGGGGGTGGCATGGCTGGTGTCTCCACCGAATTGATCCTTGTTCCTTCGGAGGATCTTGCCGTTGCCGTATTGATCAATGCGCGGGACAATGACAGCGCCTATCCGGTCGCGAATGCCATTCTCAAGGTCTTGTTGCCGAAATGGCAAATGCCGGTGAGACCGCAACCGGCGCCGGCGCCCTTTCATCCGGACGCGACTCTGCTCGGAACCTGGAGGGGCACCCTGCACACCTACCGGGGAGATGTTCCCGCCACGCTGACAATTCTGCCCGATAGCGAGCCGCAGGTGAAACTCGGGACGGGCCTGGCCTCGCTACTCAACCAGGCGCAGTTCCAGGATGGAGAACTCACCGGCCAGGCTTGGGGAGATCTTGGCATCGAGGATGCACAACGTCGCCAAGGCTACACGCTTTCCTTTGGGCTGGACCTGCGCGGCAATGTCCTGAGCGGTCCTGTGTCCGCGGGATCGGTGGCGGGCGACAGCGTCAATCGCGGGGCGCTCACCCAATGGCTGGAACTGAAGAAGCAGTGAAAGGCATGATTTTCTAGGTCGAATGACCGCTGGGCCAGTAGCGGCCCTTTCGCACAAGCCAGCCCAATTGCTGCTTGCGCCAAAAGCGGACGCTGCAGGTTGCCGAGCGATCAACCGGCGAGCGAGTAGAACCAGCTTGCGATGGCGTGCCATCCCGCGCTGCGGCTGATCGGCAGCTGCAGCATTTCCATCAGCACAATGGCGCCGCCGCTGAGAAGATAGGCAGGATGCGGCCGTCCGCGTTTCAGCCAGTCATGGATGATGGGAATGAGCAGGATGAAATTCACCGCCCAATCTTCCGGTTCGATGCCGTCAATCGGCGCCGGCGGAGACGGAAGTCCCGCGGCAACAGGCATGTGGCCGTGAAAGGCGAGAAAATACACGAAAGGCCGGGCGAGCGGCGCATTCAGTATCACGATCGAGGCGACCAGCATCAGCCGCCTGTGCCATTCCGGCCGGCGGATGTTGATGATTGCCAGCGTGACCAGGCCGGCGAAAAACGTGATGTGCCAAAGCGGCAGGATCGAAAAAGAAAGACCGGCATTCAAGTCGCCCGCTGCGCCGGCGAGCTGAATCTCCTTGATCTGCACCAGGAGGCCGAACACGGTCACCACCGAGGCCAGCGCTATACCAAAGAGGCCTGCGGCGCGGTGGCTGGCGACCTGGCCCGAAGCGACAAGCCAGCTCTGCCAGACAAAGAACACTGTCCATAGCGAGAACAGATAACCGTGGATGGCATAAACGGGCGACGCCACGTGGTGGCCGTAGGTCATCGGCAACCAGAAGGTTGGCAGGAAGCCACCGAATGCCGCCGCCGCGCATAACAGCGCCATGTAGAAATAAAAGGGAGACCTGGTTGAAGAACGGCCCCCTGCAACCGCGTTTGCTGCTATCGTCATGCCATCCCCCTAATTGCCCTGGGATCCGAAACTGACCCCTACAATTCGTCCGGCACCATGGCCCCCACAGCCCATGGTTTGGTTCATTGAGCCAGATGGGAACTTTGCTGGCAACGCGGGTTCGTCTTCGCACGGAAAGCGACGCGATTTCAGCGCACCAGATATTCGCGCGGTCCGGCTGACGGGAGGCAAGGGCGCCGCGTGCCCCCCTGATATGGCAGCAGGGCTGCTGTGGATGCAGGCTTAACAATTAGAACCTTACTAGAACGTAAGGGGCCCGAATCACTAACCAATTCAATATCTGCCTTTGTTCTCATACATTTAGCTGGATGAAGGCGGGGGGCGGACCACCACATCTAGTGTTCGGAGCGACCAATCGGGCTTTGTCCGGGCGCGGAGACTCTATTCCGTACCCGGAACATTGCGAACGCCGTTTATAGCACATTTGTTACGGTTTGGCGGCGCTTCAGTGCGCGTCCTTCACGCCGGGCGGGCTTTGGCCGTCCACTTTCAGCGAAGTCGCCAGCATCGCCAGCACGCCATATTTGGTATCGGCCCAGACCCGCACCGGCACGGTGTAATCATGGCCGGCCACGCTGCTCGGTACACGGACGAACCAGGCATGGATCAGCGGGAAGCTTTCATTGGCCTTCAGCACATTGGGACGAAAGCCGGCAAGCTGGCGGTAGTGCACATCGCATTGCACCGCCTTGCCCTGGTACAGGCCATTGTCCATCCGGATATCGACATCCCTGATGCGGGTCATGGCGACGTCATAGCGGCGGCGGCCATCGAACACCGGCGCGGTGATGGCGCAGGGATCGCCGGCGATGCCGCTGAAAATGAATGTTATGGCGCTCAAGGGGTCCAGCGCGTTGCGGACGTCGTCGGGCTTCACGTCATAGCCCGTGGTGGCATAGGCGGGATCGGCATAAAGCCTTGGCATGCCGTTCTCGAAGTTCAGCGATACCTGCTGGCGCTTGCCCGAGCGGCCGGTGTCGAAGCTGTCGTAGAGCGTGGGCGCGAAACTCCGGCCTGCCAGCTTGCCGGACGAGGTGGCCTGGATTTCCGCCTGCCAGAAGGCATTGACCACGCCGGAGGTGTGCATGGTGGACACCGCGTGATAGTCGGTGCCGCGCAGGGTGGCGTCGATGTCCATGTGGCCCATGGTGATGCCTCCGGCATACAGGGTGGTGGCCATCTCCAGCCGCGAGGCGGGCGGGGCAGGCGCCTCGGCCGCGGCACCACCGGCTGCCAAAGCCGGCAGGGGGTGCAGCAGGATGGCCAGGGCCAGGAATTTGGGCAGCTTTTGGGGCATCTGGAAGCCTTTGTGCCTGATTATATTGGTGCTTTTGCGGCGAATGCCATTCCCGGCTTGACGCTGCGCCCGGCTTTGCCTATGAACCCCGCTCTTTTACCGGGAAAAAGCCCGGGAAACCTTGCGAATCGTGAGAACCGCCCAATGGCCCGCCGCTGCGAATTGACCGGAAAAGGCACCCTGGTTGGCAACAATGTCAGCCACGCCAACAACAAGACCAAGCGGATCTATCGTCCGAACCTGCAGATCATTGCCCTGGCCAGCGAAGTGCTGGGCAATAGCTACAAGCTGAAGATCTCGATGAACGCGCTGCGTTCGGTGGACCGCAATGGCGGCATCGATACCTTCATCCTGAAGTGCAAGGACAGCGTGCTGTCGCCCAAGGCCCTGCGCCTGAAGCGCGCCATCGCCAAGAAGACCGCCGACAAGGCCGCTTAAGGCTTTCGCCTTACCGTTAAGCCTGATCCCTCCGCGCGGCACCCTGCTTGCGTGGCAGCACCCGAAACTTGTCATGACGTCCCGGATTGAAACATCCGGGCGGGATTGGGGTGTTGTGAAGGCTTACGATTACCGCAATGGCGCACACCGCATGCAGCTGGTGGCGCTGGAAGCCGATGAGGGGCCGTATCGCCTGCGGGACGACGCGGCCTGGCCACCGCGCGAGCGGGCCTATGGCGGCCGGTCCGAGGATGTCAGCAAACGCTATGAACGCCCGATCCGCATCGCCTCCAGGCTGGCGCTGCCCGTGATCCTGCTGGTGACCTTGCTGGGCGCCGCCTATCTCTATACCGATGATTTCCTGATCCTGCCGGGCGCGATGTTCCGCAATGCGCTGCTGGCCACCAGCGACCTGATCCTGCCGATCGCCTGGTACTGCCTGCACCTGACCAACCGCCGCTATGGCGCGCCGTATGCCTTCGGCCAGTTGCTGGCGGCGCTGGGCATCGCCGGCTTCATCGCGCTGGTCAATCCGGGCGACGTGGACAACTGGATCAACCTGACGCCTGCTTTGTCGTGGCGCGCCATCCTGGCGTTCGGCTTTTCCTTCCTGCTGGCCAACTTCACCGGCATTGCCTTCTTCGATGCGGCGCGGGGCCCGCGCTGGTGGGTGCCGCCGCTCTGGGCGTCCTTCGCCGCGAGCCTGGTGTTCAGCGCGGTCTATTATCCGGCCGCCTTCGCCGGCGAAATCGCCTGGGCGCAGTCGGCGCTGGTGCATTTCGTGCTGTTCTTCGGCGAGAGTGTGTTGCTGCTGGCGCCGTATGCGCTGCTGCGGCCGGCGATGCGGCCCTTACACGGCATGAATGGGTACTGAGGCGGTCCGCGCAGCGGACGCAAAGGTCCAGTGGACCTTTGCGAGCCTCAGTACGCGGCGAGCCCAAGCGAGCCGCCGGACCGGTCTCTAAGCTGCCTTGCGCTTGCGCCGTCCGCCCGTCGCGGCTTCTTCCGCAAACAGCGTGATCAACTGCTCGGTCATGGCGCCGCCAAGCTGTTCGGCGTCCACGATGGTCACCGCCTTGCGGTAATAGCGCGTCACGTCATGGCCGATACCGATGGCGGTCAGCTCCACGCCGGAGCGGGTCTCGATCTCCTCGATTACCCGGCGCAGATGCTGTTCCAGGTAATTGCCGGCATTCACCGACAGGGTTGAATCGTCCACCGGTGCGCCGTCCGAGATCACCATCAGGATCTTGCGCTGTTCGGGGCGGGCAATGATGCGGTTGTGGGCCCAGGTCAGGGCTTCGCCGTCGATATTCTCCTTCAGCAGGCCCTCGCGCATCATCAGGCCCAGGTTGC
>CANGRN010000124.1 GCA_947455695.1 Alphaproteobacteria bacterium | reverse complement strand
CCTTCCTGGGTTTCGGCTATATGCGTACCGGCAGCGGCAGCCTGTCGGGCTATGAGGTCAACGCCAAGCTGGCCAAGGTGGACGGGCTGTCGGTGGGTACCGACGTACGTCTGTCCGGCATCAAGATCGGCACCGTGACGGCGCTGACCCTCGACCCGAAGAATTATCTCGTCACCGTGCACATGAACATCCGCGATGACGTCAAGCTGCCGGCGGATTCCTCGGTGCTGGTGACCCAGGCCGGTTTCCTGGGCGGCCAGTATCTGTCGATCACGCCCGGCGGCGACGACAAGATGATGACTGCGGGCGCCTTCTTCGAAAGTGCGCAGGGTTCGATCGATGTGATGAACCTGGTGGGCCGTTTCGCCACCGGCGCCAACACCTCCAACCAGCCGCCCGCGCCCAAGCCCAAGGCGCCCGATCCGGGCGACGGTCCGTGAAGAAGTCTTTGCTCGTGCTGTTGCCGTTCGGCGTTGCTGCCGCGGCGCTGGCGCAGACCATTCCCAACCCGCCGCCGTCCACCACTGGCCCTGGCGCTCCGGCGCAGGCTGCGCCTGTCTCCAAGGCGCCACTTCCTGCCCAGGCTTTGGCAGGCGCGCCTGCCGCCGATGCGCCCGCCGCGCCGCCGACCCCGCCCCAGGGGGGCACCCAGTTGATGCTGCGCGGGCTGGACAAGATCACCGGCCGGCCCACGGCCATCACCGCGCCCATCGGCAAACCGGTGCGTTTCGCCACCCTGACCATCACGGCGCGCTTCTGCTATTCCACGCCCGCCAGCGAGACGCCGGAAACCACCGCCTTTGTGCAGATCGAGGATCATCGTCCCGACCAGCCGGCGCGCCGGGTGTTCTCCGGCTGGATGTACGGCTCCAGCCCCGGCCTGAATGCGGTGGAGCATCCGCTCTATGACGTGTGGGTGATCTCTTGCAACAACGCGCCGGCGCCGGCCCTGGCCGCGAACACCTCCACCGCACCGGTCAAGGTGAAGGCGCCGGATTCGTCCGACAAGGAAGGCATTCAGGCTTTGCCCGAAGGCGCTGGGCAGTAGCCTAGAAGAACGGCCAGATCGCGTCTCTGCTGAGCGCGTTCGCAAGCTTCATCAGATATTGCTCGCGCGGGATTTCGATGGCGCCGAAGCGCGCCAGGTGCGCGGTGATGAACTGGCTGTCCAGCAGCACGAAACCGCCGCGCTTCAAGCCGTCCACCAGATGTACCAGCGCCACCTTGCTGGCGTCGCGCGCCCTGGAGAACATGCTTTCGCCGAAAAAGGCCGCGCCCAGCCGCACGCCGTAAAGTCCGCCCACAAGCGCGCCGTCCTGCCAGCATTCGATGGAATGGGCATGGCCCGTGCTGTGCAGGGCGCAGTAGAGCCGCAGGATCTCGTCATTGATCCAGGTTTCCTCGCGGCCGGGTGCCGGCGCGGCGCAGGCTTCCATCACGTCGCGAAAGGCTGTGTCGGCGGTGACGGTGAAAGCGCCGCTGCGCACCTTGCGCGCCAGGCGGTGCGGCACATGGAACCCGTCCAGCGGGATGATGCCGCGCTTTTCCGGCGACACCCAGTAGAGGGTCGGATCACCCCGCCGCTCCGCCATCGGAAAGAGCCCTTCCGCATAAGCGCGGAGGAGGATTTCCGGGGTGAGCCGCGGGGTGCCGTGCATTACTTGTTGTTGACCGCGAATGCGCCGGGACCGGCAGCGGCCAGATACAGGAAGACGAAGCAGTACACGATGGCCAGTTCGCCGCCGTTCAGGATGGGAAAGAAGCCGCCCGGGAAATGGACCATGAAATAGGCCACTGCCATCATGCCCGAACAGACAAAGGCGGCGATGCGGCTGAAGAAGCCCGCCGCCACCAGCGCGCCGCCGATCAGTTCAATGGCGCCCGAGGCCAGGATCATCGGGGGCAGGGGACCATTGGCGAACATCGGCACCGGCGGGAAATGCGCCAGCTTGGCCAGGCCATGCTCAAGAAACAAAAGACCCACGATGATGCGGGTCAGCCCCAGTATCTGCGAACCATACCTGTCGAGAAAGCTCATGCCGTTCCTCCCAGTTGTGTGGGAGGAAGCCTAGCCGGGAACGGGCAGGCGGCCTAGTGGCCGAGGCTGGCCAGATACTTCTCCAGCCAATGGATCGAATAGTCGCCATTGATGATGTCGGGCTCGCGCACCAGCTTCTGGAACAGGGGGATGGTGGTCTCGATGCCGTCCACCACCAGTTCGTCCAGGGCGCGGCGCAGGCGCAGCAGGCACTCGTTGCGGTTCTTGGCATGGACCACCAGCTTGCCCGCCAGGCTGTCGTAGAAGGGCGGGATGCGGTAGCCGGAATAGATCGCGCTGTCGAAGCGCACGCCCAGGCCGCCGGGGGTGTGGAACTGGGTGATGGTGCCGGGCGAGGGGCGGAAGGTGAAAGGGTTTTCCGCATTGATGCGGCATTCGATGGCATGGCCTTCGAACACGACATCCTTCTGGGTCAGGGCCAGCGGCGCGCCGGTGGCGATGCGGATCTGTTCGCGGACAATGTCGATGCCGGTGATGGCTTCGCTGACCGGATGTTCCACCTGCAGGCGGGTGTTCATCTCGATGAAATAGAAGCGGCCATCCTCGTACAGGAACTCGATGGTGCCCGCGCCCAGATAGCCCAGCTTCTTGAGGGCCTTGGTGCAGATCTCTCCGATGTCGTCGCGTTCCTGGGCGTTCAGGGCCGGGCTGCCGGCTTCCTCCCAGACCTTCTGGTGGCGGCGCTGCAGCGAGCAGTCGCGCTCGCCCAGATGCACGACATGACCGTGGCTGTCGGCCAGGATCTGGATTTCGATATGGCGGGGCCTCTGGAGATACTTCTCCATGTAGACCGTGTCGTTGCCGAAGGCGGCCTTGGCCTCGGTGCGGGCCTGGGAAAGCGCGAAGGACAGCTCACCGGCATTCTGCGCCACCTTCATGCCGCGGCCGCCGCCGCCTGCGGTGGCCTTGATCAGCACCGGATAGCCGATCTCCTCGGCCACGCGCGCCGCATCGGCGTCGGAAACCTCGCCATCCGAGCCCGGCACGGTGGGGATGCCCAGTTCCTTCACCGTCTGCTTGGCGGTGATCTTGTCGCCCATCATGCGGATATGTTCGGGCGTGGGACCGATGAAGGTCAGGCCATGTTCCTTGACGATGTCGGCGAACTTGGCGTTCTCGGACAGGAAGCCGTAACCGGGATGGATGGCCTCGGCGCCGGTGATCTCGCAGGCGGCGATGATGGAGGGAATGTTGAGATAGGACTGGGCCGCGGCGGGCGGACCGACGCAGACGCTCTCATCGGCCAGCTTGACGTGCATCGCATCGCTGTCGGCCGTGGAATGAATGGCCACGGTGGAGATGCCCATCTCCTTGCAGGCGCGGATGACGCGAAGGGCGATTTCGCCACGATTGGCGATGAGAATTTTTTCAAACATCAGGCAATGACGCAGAGGGTCTGGCCGAATTCGACGGGCGTGCCGTCCGCGACGGTGATCTCGCGCACCGTTCCGCCCTTGGGGGCGGTGATGGCGTTCATGGTCTTCATCGCTTCCACGATGAACAGCGTGTCGCCTTCCTTGACGCTCTTGCCGACGCTGATGAAGGGCGGCTTGCCCGGTTCCGGCGACAGATAGACGGTGCCGACCATGGGCGAAGGCACGGCGCCGGCCACGGGGCCGGACGCAGCCGGTGCCGCCGACGGGGGAGGCGCGGACGCTGCGGGTGCGGGCGCCGGGGCGGCCGCGGTAACGGCAACGCCGCCGCCGCGCGAGACGCGGATGCGCGCGCCCTTGTGCTCGATCTCGATCTCGGTAAGGCCGGTTTCCTTGAGCAGCTTGGCCAGGTCGCGCACGGCCTCGGCATCGATGCCGGACTTGGACTTGGGTGCCGGCGCGGGTGCGGGCTTGGCTTTCGGCGCGGGCTTCTTCTTGGATTTCATTTCTTCACCTTGAGAATTTCGGCGACGGCGTCGATGGCGCGCAGATAGCCTTGCGCGCCCAGGCCCATCACGATGCCGGTGGCAGCCTTGGAGACGTAGGAATGGTTGCGATAGGGCTCGCGGCGATGAATGTTGGACAGATGCACTTCGATCACCGGCACCTTCAGCATCTGGATGCTGTCCAGGATGGCGATGGAGGTGTGACCGTACCCGGCCGGATTGATGATCACGGCGCAGCCGCCGGTGCGCGCTTCCTGGATCTGCTCCACGATTTCGCCTTCGTGGTTGGACTGGCGGAAGGAGATGGCAAGCCCGTGGGACGCCGCCTGCTTGGCGCACATCTGTTCGACCTGGGCCAGGGTGGTGTAGCCATAGACCTCCGGCTCACGCGTCCCCAGCAGATTGAGGTTGGGGCCGTTGAGGATATAGATCGGTAAGGTCTTGGATTGTTTGGACTTTTTTGCCATAGACTTTCCGTGGGGTAAGATGATTCAAGCCTTATAATCGCATCGCGGCGGATACGGAAATCTTTAAAGGTACAGCTTCCATGAGCGTTGAAATCATCCTGAATGGCGAGACAAAGCGGCTGGACGCACCGGTCAGCGTGCGCGGGCTGCTGGAAGGCCTGGGGCTGGACCCCGCCAAGATCGCGGTGGAGCGCAATCTGGAGATCGTGCCCCGTTCGACCTATGCGGATGTCGCCGTCGCCCATGGCGACAAGCTGGAGATCGTGCATTTCATCGGCGGCGGCAATGCTCCGGTGGACGTGCCGCGCGAGGACAAGCCGCTGGTGATCGCCGGCAAGACCTTCCGCTCGCGCCTGATCATCGGCACCGGCAAGTACAAGGATTATGCGATGAACGCCGCGGCGCTGGAGGCGTCGGGCGCGGAGATCGTCACCGTGGCGGTGCGCCGCGTGAACCTGACCGATCGCAGCCAGCCCATGCTGGTGGATTTCATCGACCCGAAGAAAGTGCAGTACCTGCCCAACACCGCCGGCTGCTTCACCGGCGAGGATGCGGTGCGCACCTTGCGCCTGGCGCGCGAGGCGGGCGGCTGGACCCTGGTGAAGCTGGAAGTGCTGGGCGAGAAGAAGCTGCTTTATCCCGACATGATCGAAACCCTGCGCGCCACCGAGATGCTGGCCAAGGATGGTTTCCAGGTGATGGTCTATTGCAGCGACGATCCGTTGATGGCCAAGCGGCTGGAAGATGTCGGCGCGGTGGCGATCATGCCGCTGGCCGCGCCCATCGGCTCTGGCATGGGCATGCAGGCGACCGTGAACATCCGCATGATCATCGAGGACGCCAAGGTGCCGATCGTTGTGGATGCCGGCATCGGTACCGCCTCGGACGCGGCGGTGGCGATGGAGCTGGGCTGCGATGCGGTGCTGACCAACACGGCCATCGCCCATGCCCGCGATCCGGTGAAGATGGCGGGCGCCATGAAGCTGGCGGTGCAGGCCGGCCGCATGGCCTGGCTGGCCGGGCGCATGCCCAAGAAGGCCTATGCCGATCCCTCCAGCCCGCTGTCTGGCCTGATTTGAGCCTGGTTCAACTCTTCACCCTGATCGGCGTCGCGGTATTCGCGGCTTCGGGCGCATTGGCCGCCGTGCGCCGTTCGCTCGATCCCATCGGCGTGCTGGTGCTGGCCATCGTCACCGCGACGGGCGGCGGCACCTTGCGCGACGTGCTGATGGACCGCCATCCGAT
>CANGRN010000123.1 GCA_947455695.1 Alphaproteobacteria bacterium | reverse complement strand
GGACCGGAGCCCATCACCTTGGGATCCACACCCGCCTGGGCCCAGCTGGCGATGCGCGCCAGGGGCGTCAGGCCACGGGCGGCGGCGTCCTTGGCGCTCATCAGCACCAGGGCGGCGGCGCCGTCATTGAGGCCGGAGGCATTGCCGGCGGTGACGGTGCCGGCCTTGTCGAAGGCCGGGCGCAGGCCCGCCATGGCTTCGAGCGTGGCGCCATCACGGATATATTCGTCGGTATCGACCACCGTGTCGCCCTTGCGGCCCTTGACGGTGACGGCGGCGATCTCGTCCTTGAACTTGCCGGCCTTGCGCGCGGCCTCGGCCTTGTTCTGCGAGGCGACGGCGAACTTGTCCTGTTCCTCGCGGGTGATCTGCCATTCCTTGGCGACATTCTCGGCGGTGATGCCCATGTGATAGCCGTTGAAGGCATCCCACAGACCATCGCGGATCATGGTGTCGATGAATTGCAGATCGCCCATTTTCTGACCGGCGCGCAAATAAGCGGCATGGGTGGACAGGCTCATGGATTCCTGGCCACCGGCCACCACGATCTTGCTGTCGCCCTGCGAAATGGCCTGGGCGCCGAGCGCCACGGTCCGCAGGCCCGAGCCGCACACCATGTTGATGCTCCAGGCGGGCGCGCCGATCGGAATGCCCGCGGCGATGGAGGCCTGGCGGGCCGGGTTCTGACCCTGGGCGGCGGTGAGCACCTGGCCCAGGATGACTTCGGAAACTTCCTCGCCCGTCACCTTGGCCCGTTCCAGAGCCGCCTTGATCGCGACCTCACCCAGCTTGTGGGCGGGAACTGTGGCGAAGGCGCCGCTGAAGGCACCCACGGGGGTCCGGGCTGCCGATACGATGACGACGTCTTCCATGGGGGTTCCTTCCGCAAACGGACTTTTCGTTATTGCCGCGCGCAAAATGCCGCGAACGCGGGCAATGGTAAACCGTGATAAAAATAACGTGCGTTATCATGTGCTTACAGGTGAAGTGACAGGCTGTCCGGTGTTGCGGTTGCTAAATGGCGCTGGACAGCGCACGCGCAGGATGGTGTCCTATCCAAAAGCACGCCTTCGGGGAGGCGTATAGAAGTCGGGGAACTCAGTGGCAGACGATAAATCAAAGTCCGAAGGTCCGGTGGTCATCAAGAAGTACGCCAACAGGCGGCTCTACAACACCCAGACATCCTCCTATGTGACGCTCGATCACCTTGCCGCGATGGTCAAGGAAGGCACCGAATTCGAAGTCCAGGATGCGCGCACCGGTGAAGACATCACCCGCAGCGTCCTGACCCAGATCATTTTCGAAGAAGAAGCCAAGGGCCAGTCGCTGCTGCCGATCAAGTTCCTGCGCCAGCTGATCCGCTTCTATGGCGACAGCTTGCAGACCTTCGTGCCCGGTTATCTGGACATGAGCATGGACGGCTTCACCAAGAACCAGGGCGCCATGCGCGATCGCATCGCCGAGGCGCTTGGCGGCGGCAACCATATGGTCGAGAACCTGACGCGCCAGAACATGAAGATGTTCGAGGATGCCATGGCCATGTTCGTGCCGTTCGGCGCGGTCAAGGGCGAAGCCTCCAAGGGCGCCAAGCAGCCCGCGCCCCAGACCGACGAAGTCGCCGATCTCAAGGAAGAGATGGAAGCGATGCGCCGTCAGCTGGCCGAGCTGAGCTCGCGCACGTGAAGCGTCCCTTCGGGGGCGCCATCATCGTTCTAAACTGTGTTGTACTGGCGGGCTGCTTTGCGCCCCTGAGCACGCGCGAGGCCCAGACCATCGCGTCGGAGCGGCTGACCAAATATTGCGGCGGCAAATGCGGCGCCGTCACCTTGGGCCGCACCCAGCGCATCAAGAGCCGCTACCTGGTGGACTTCGACGCACCGCGCCAGCGCTTCACGGTGATTGTCGAGAATGACGGCAATGCCAAGGTCACGGCCTGGGCGAAAGACAAGTAGGGCTTAGGCCCACTTGGGATCCAGCAGCGGTTCTCCAAAATGGAACCCCTGGAAATAATCGACGCCGAAATTCTGCAGGAGCGCGGCATCGTCGTCCGAGCCCACCCATTCGGCCACCGTCTTGATGTCGAAGTTGCGCGCCAGCCCGACCAGGGTGCGCACAAAGACCTGGTTTTCCGGCGACTGGCTGAGATCCTTCACATAGGAGCCGTCGATCTTGACGGTATCGACGTGCAGCATCTGCAGGTTGCGGAATGAGGTATAGCCGGCGCCGAAATCGTCGATCGCCACGCGCACACCCATCTCGCGCAGCTGCGAGACAAAGCGCGCATTCTCCTCGAAGTGATGCAGCGCGGCGGTTTCGGTCAGCTCCACGATCAGGCGCGGCGCCACATCCTGCTGCTCGCGCACATACTCCACAAAGCTCTGCAGCCAGGCCGGATCGGAGGCGGCGGTGCCCGAAACATTCACCGCCAGGGTGATGGCGGGATGGGATTTGAGTTCGCGCACCGTGGCTTCCAGCGCGAAGCGGTCCACCAGATGCACGATGCCCATCTGCTCGCAGGCCGGCACGAACAGGCCCGCGGTCTGGACCGAGCCATCGGGACGGATCAGGCGCAGCAGGCATTCGTAATGCGACACCTTGCGCGAACGCGCCGCCACGATGGGCTGGTAGGCCAGCTTCAGGCGGTTGTCCTTCAGGGCCTGCATCACCTCGTCGGAAATCTGCATCAGCCGCAGGCGCGCGGTCTCGCGCTGGGCCGAGGGTTCATACACGGCGAACCCGTCGCGGCCGCTGGCGCGCGCCTTGTCCAGCGCCTGTTCGGCGCGCAGCATGGCTTCCTGGCTGTTGGAGGCGGCATGGGGCAGCCACACCGCGCCCACACTGCAGGTCACCTGGGCCATGCCGGCGCGGGTTTCGATGCCGCTGCCACGCACAGACGCGCGCAGGCGCGCCGCCACCACGCCGATTTCATTCTCGCGGCAATTTTTCAGGATGACGCCGAACTTGTTGCCGGCGGTGCGGCCGATGATGTCGCTGCCGCGCAGGGTGCGGGCCAGGCGGTCGCCGGTGCCCATGATCACTTCGTCGCCGGCATCGAAGCCGAAACTGTCATTGATCATGGCCAGGCGGTCGACCGAGGCCACCAGGAAGGCGCAGTTGCGGTTTTCCGCCTTGGCCGATTCAATGGTGCCCGAAAGTTCTTCGCGCAACGCGTTGCGGTTGAGATGGCCGGTCAGTTCGTCGCGGGTGGCCAGGTAGGACAGGCGGCGCACTTCGCGCGACCGTTCGGTGGTGTCGCGCATCATGCCGGTGAGCCGCGCGGTGCTGCCGTCGATGGCGGCAAAGCGGGTGCCGGTCATGGTCAGGGTAATGGCGCCGAGCGCGGTGGCGATCTCCACATCGACCAGGAAGGAATTGGAGCCCTGATCGCGCGAGCTCAGCAGCGCCTGCATGTCGCGGCGGCTTTCGGGAATGATGCCGTCGAAGAAGCTGGCGGCGTTGGCGGCATCCAGGTGAAGGGGCAGTATCTCGGTGGCGCCGTCCCAGCGGATGGTACCCTCCACGACGTCCCAGTCGAAGGCGGCGCAGGCGGCGGCCTGGGCGGCAAGGCGCAGGCGCAGTTCGTCATCCAGCTGGGACAGCTGGACGATCTCCTCTCGCTTCTGCAATGCGGTGTTCAACACAACCACCATCCCCGAGCCCGGTTTCTCCGGCCTTTTGACGGGTCAGTATGTCCGGCGCGGACTTAAAAAAGCGCAAACCTCAAGGGCTTGGCGGGACGGAACAAGGCTTGCCTTGTAGAGCGGTATGCGTGTGACCGGACCCTTTGAGATTGCCGTGCGCGGAGGCCAAAAAGCCTTCGTCGGCGAGGCGCGCCGGGTCGAAAAATCCAGTAGCGCCAGCGGCTTGGGCAGCAGGCCGAAGGACATGGCCGGCAGCCGCGAAGAATCCGTGCCGCGGTTGCAGGTGGAACTTGTGTGCCAGGACGAAACGGATGGCCACGACCCGTTTTGGGACGCGCCGCGATTGCTGCCGACTTTCGTCACCCAGGTGATGGGCCAGGCCTTTCCCGAACGGCGCGAAACAGCGTCAGTGGAAACCGCGTATGGAAGCGTTGCCCGGCCCCGCATGGCGCTGCTTCTGGATCGCAAGAGCTGACGGCTTTGCAAGGCCCACAAGAGCGGCCGCGCAGAACAGAAACATTCCCGCCTGCGCACCCTGTTCGAGGAATGCGAGCCCTGCCGCCAGCAGCGACGCGCCCGCCAGGATGGGAATGGCGGCGATCCCGTTCAGCGATGCGGCGATGATGGCAAGACCGGCGAAAACCACCGGCGCCAGCGCCAGCACCCAGACGCCCGACACCAGACCGGCAAGCCCGCCCGCCAGCGCGATCACCAGCACAGCCGCGATGGCAAAGACCGGCAGCGGCCGCGCGAACAAGGCCAGCGCCGCCACCATCAGCGAAGCCCCGCCCAGCGGCAAAAGAAACAGACCCGCGACATCGGCCAGCCCCACAAGGCGCGCCACGCCCAGCGCGGCGAACAGCATGGATGCAAAACGCAGATAAAGGCGCGCAGGCGCGCGCAGCGGCGCCGACAAAAGCCAGGCGCTGACACAGGCGCAGAACAGCGTCAGAGCCGCGAGGATACCCAGAGAATCAAAAGCCATCCGGCGCAGGATAGCGCGCGGATGGCTTTTTCAGGTCACGTTCCGATCAGGCGACGAGGAGATTGCGCAAGACGTAGGGCAGAATGCCGCCGTTCTTGAAATAGGCCACCTCGTCCGCCGTCATGATCATCAGGTGCAGCGGCAGCTTGAAGCTGGTGCCGTCCGGACGGTGCACAATGGCAGTCATCTGCTGGCGCGGCTTGAGGTCGCCCGACAGGCCGGGAATGTCGATCACCTCGCGGCCGGTGAAACCGTAATCCTTGCGCGTCTTGCCTGCCTCGAAGCAGAAGGGCGCAACGCCCATGCCGATCAGGTTGGACCGATGGATGCGCTCGAAGCTTTCGGTGATCACGGCGCGCACGCCCTGCAGCTTGGGGCCCTTGGCCGCCCAGTCGCGGGACGAACCGGTGCCATATTCCTTGCCGCCGATGACGATCGTTCCATGGCCGTCCTTCTTGTAGGCCTGGGCCGCGTCGAAGATGGACATGGTTTCGCCCGGCGCGTCGGGCCTGGCGTAATAGATGGTGTTGCCGCCTTCGGCCCCGCCCATCATTTCGTTGCGGATGCGAATATTGGCGAAGGTGCCCCGCTCCATCAGCTCGAAATTACCGCGGCGCGAGCCATAGGAGTTGAAGTCCTTCTGCGAGACCTGGCGTTCCGACAGGTACAATCCGCCCGGCGCCGACGCCTTGATGTTGCCGGCCGGCGAGATGTGGTCGGTGGTGATGGAATCCCCGAACAGGGCCAGCACGCGGGCGCCGGTGATTTCCTCCACCGGCTTGGGCGCGATGGTCATGCCTTCGAAGAAGGGCGGGTTCTTCACATAGGTGGAGCTCATGTCCCACTGGTAGGTCTGGCCCTTGACCAGCTTGACCTTGCGCCAGTTGGCATCGCCGTTGAACACGTTGCCGTAACGCTTCTTGAAGGCCGCGGGCTTGACCGCCTTGGCGATGGCAGCGCGGATTTCCTTGGGCGAAGGCCAGATGTCCTTCAGATAGACCGGCTCGTTGTTCTTGTCATAACCCACCGGCTCCCTGGTCAGGTCCAT
>CANGRN010000122.1 GCA_947455695.1 Alphaproteobacteria bacterium | reverse complement strand
TGGCGTTCTGGGCATTGATGCGGTTGAAGTCCACCGGCGGCAGGGTTTCGGCGATGATGTCGCTGATCTGGGCATCGGGGTTGCGCTTGCGCGCATCGACCAGGGAAATTTCGGTCTTGTCGTTCTCGACCATCTCCACGACATGCAGATAGCGCGAGACATGGGTCTCGCCCGTCTTGGGGTCGATATCGACCTTGATGTCGTTCTCGGTGCCGTAATGGGCCTTGGCGGCGCGCTGCATCGCCTCTTCCATCGCGGTCAGGACCACCTGCTTGTCGATGGACTTGTCGCGCGCGACGGCGTCGGCAATCTGCAAAAGTTCCAGCCGGTTGGCGGCCACAGTACCTGCCATTTTACTTCTCCTGTTGCGCTATGGTGCGCGTCTTTGAATGTTCGTTGATAAGCTTGTCGGTGAGCACGAGCTTCGCGTTGGCGATGGCGCGAAACGGAAAACGGATTTCATCATTGCCGATGGAGGTGTCACGGATGCGAACATCCTGGCCATCCAGTCCCAAAAGCGTGGCGCGAAAGCGCTTGCGGCCGTCCACGGGCGCGGCAAGCTCGATCTTGGCTTCGTGGCCGCTCCAGCGCGCAAAATCCATCGGACGGGTCAGCGGCCGGTCGATGCCCGGCGAGGAGACTTCGATCTCATATTCGCCTTCGATCGGATCTTCGGCCTCGATGAAATCCAGCAGCGCATGGCTGAGCGCCGCGCAGCCTTCGACATCCATGCTGCCATCGGGGCGCTCGGCCATGACCTGCAGGGTCTTGGCGGCGCCGCCCATCATGCGCAGGCGCACAAGCTTGAAGCCCGCTTTTTCGATCACGGGTTCAAACACAGGTTCCAGATGCGATGCCGCAACGACTGTCAAAACAAAAGCCTTTCGCCCGCGGCGGCCCTTTCGGACTGCCACACAACACGTCTTGTTGTTTGGGATTGGCGGCTATTTACGCCCCGGGGAGGCTTTATTCAAGCCGGGCAGCGTTATTTCCGCGGCGCCGGGGCAATGCCCACACTGACTTCCCCGCCCGGAATCGGGGCCGCCAGGGCCTTTTCGCGGGTTTCCACGGCCGCCTTGGCCTTGGCTTTTTCATATTTGGCGAAGGGCGAGGGCAGGACCATCATCAGGATGAAGGCCAGGGTGCAGCAGGCCGCCACCGCGACGATGGCATATTCGCCAAAGCTGGTGCGATAGATGGGGCGCACATAATCGTCGTCATCGGGGGCCGGTTTTTTCATGCCGCGATTTTAGCCCTTCGCGCGAAGCGGAGGAAGGTCGGCAGCCCCCGGATCGCCTTGGTTTCATAACGGGTTGGGGGCCAGTCGGCGGGCCGGCTTTTCCAGTCGGCGGGCCCCTGGGCCAGCCATTCAAAGCCGGGATGGGCCATCAACCGCTCCAGGGCATAGGGCAGATAACTTTTGTCGTCGGTGGCAAAGCGGAGTTCCGCCCCCGGCTTGAGCACCCGGAACAGGTTGTCCAGCATCTCCATCTGCAGGAAACGCCGTTTGTGATGCCGGGTCTTGGGCCAGGGATCGGGGAACAGCAAAAAGAACCGCCCCAGGCTGGCATCCGGCAAGGCCTGGATGATGTCCGAGCCATCCCCTTCATAAAGCCGAACATTGTTCAGTGACGTTTCTTCCAGCTTTGTCAGTAGCTTGGCCATTCCCATCTGGTAGGGTTCGGCACCGATCAGGCCGACATGGGGATGCTGGGCGGCTTGCCAGACCAGGTGCTCGCCGGCGCCAAAGCCGACCTCCAGCCACACCTCCCGAACGCTGTTCGGAAACTGGCTGAGGGGGTCGATACCCGGGGTATAGGCGAGTTCCCCTAACAGTGTTTGGCGCAGACCTGCCTGCCGGGCCGACAGCTTGGGGCCCTTGCGCCGGCCATACAGCTTGCGCCGATGGCGATCGGGATGATCCGGGGTGTTCATCGGGCCCTTTAAAGCACAACCGCCGCCCTGCGGGAGCAGGACGGCGGTTGGGTACGCAAACAGACCTCTTACGACAGCGCCGCCTTGATCTGGGCGGCCAGGTCGGTTTTTTCCCAGGAAAAGCCGCCATCCGCATCGGGCTCGCGGCCGAAATGGCCATAAGCCGAGGTGCGGGCGAAGATGGGCTTGTTCAGGTCCAGATGCTCGCGGATGCCGCGGGGCTTCAGGTTCATGACCTGGGGCAGGATCTTTTCCAGCTTGGCTTCTTCCACATTGCCGGTGCCGTGCAGGTCGACATAGACCGACAGCGGCTCGGCGACGCCGATGGCATAGGCGAGCTGGATGGTGCAGCGGTCAGCCAGTCCGGCGGCCACCACATTCTTGGCCAGATAGCGCGCGGCATAGGCCGCCGAGCGATCCACCTTGGTGGAGTCCTTGCCCGAGAACGCGCCGCCGCCATGCGGAGCCGCGCCGCCGTAAGTGTCGACGATGATCTTGCGCCCGGTCAGGCCGCAGTCGCCGTCCGGACCGCCGATCACGAATGAGCCGGTGGGATTGATGTGCCACACGGTCTTGTCGTTGATCCATTCCTTGGGCAGCGTTTCGCGGATGTAGGGTTCCACGATGGCGCGGATATCGGCGCTGGTCTGGCTTTCATGCGCATGCTGGGTGGACAGCACGATCTGGGTGGCTTCCACCGGCTTGCCGTTCGCATAGCGCAGGGTGACCTGCGATTTCGCATCGGGCAGCAGCGTGGATTCCTTGCCCGACTTGCGCACTTTGGCCAGCAATTCCAGGATTTTATGGCTGTAGAACAGGGGCGCCGGCATCAGCGCCGGGGTCTCGCGGCAGGCATAGCCGAACATGATGCCCTGGTCGCCCGCGCCTTCGTCCTTATTGCCGGACGCGTCCACGCCCTGGGCGATATGCGCCGACTGGGCATGCAGCAACACTTCGACATTGGCGTTGCGCCAATGGAAGCCTTCCTGTTCGTAGCCGATGTCCTTGATGGCCTTGCGCGCGACGTCTTCCACGTCACCGGCCTGCACCTTCTTGGGGCCGCGGGTTTCGCCCGCGATGATCACGCGGTTGGTGGTGCAAAGGGTTTCGCAGGCAGCGCGAATGTCCCAGGGGCTCATGCCTTCCTTGGGGCCTTCGCGGAAGAACAGATCCACCACCTCGTCGGAGATGCGGTCAGCGACCTTGTCGGGATGACCTTCCGAAACGCTTTCGGAGGTGAACAGATAGTCGGAGCGCGCCATTTGGGACCCTTAACTTTTGCGGAGGGGCTTTCTTACAGGCTTTGGCCGGGGGGTCAACCGCATATGTCAATTATGACATATGCTTTGACGTCATATGGGATTCACGCCCCCGGAACCCTCTGCTATAGACCGCAGATACCAAGGATTTCCCATGCGCACCGCCACCGTCGAACGCAAGACCCGCGAGACCGAGATCGCCGTCTCCCTGGACCTGGACGGGACCGGGGACAGCGACATCGATACCGGCATCGGTTTCCTGGACCACATGCTGGAGAGCTTCTCGCGCCACTCCATGATCGACCTGAAAGTGCGCGCCACCGGCGACCTGCATGTCGATTACCACCACACCACCGAGGACACCGCCATTGTCATCGGCCAGGCGGTCAAACAGGCGCTGGGCGATTTCGCCGGCATCACCCGTTTCGGCTCGGCCCTGATCCCGATGGACGAGGCGCTGACCCGCGTGGCGCTGGACCTGTCCAACCGGCCTTACCTGATCTGGAAGGTGACCATCCCCAAGCCCAAGCTGGGGGAGATGGACACCGAGCTGTTCAAGGAATGGTTCCAGGCCTTCGCCCAGAATGCGGGCGCCTGCCTGCACATCGAAAACCTGTACGCCGACAACAGCCATCACATCGTCGAGACCTGCTTCAAGGGCCTGGCGCGGGCGCTGCGCCAGGCAATCACGGTGGACGACAGGCTGGACGGCGCATCGCCTTCCAGTAAAGGCAGTCTGTAGTCTGTTCCTTTGCGCGCGTACGCGCGCGGGGTAAACTCGCCGCATGATCAGTTCTTCCACCGCCGCAGAAGTCGCGCGCGGGGTGAGCCGTCTTCTGCTTGAAGAAGGCTACTCGCCCATCCTGGAATTCACCTTGCCCAACGGACGGCGGCTGGATGTCGCCGCCATCGGCCCCGGCGGCGAAATGCTGGGAGTGGAGATCAAGGTGGCGCTGGCCGATCTGCGCACTGATGCAAAATGGCCGGATTATCTGGACTACTGCGACCTGTTCTATTTCGCCATTCCGCCGGATTTCCCGCCCGAGCATGTGCCGCATCAGACGGGCCTGATCGTGGCCGACCGCTATGGCGGTTCGATCATCAAGGAAGCCGAAGCCCAGTCGCTGCATGCCAGCCGGCGCAAGGCCGTCACCATCAGTTTCGCGCGTTGCGCGGCGGAGCGGCTGTCGCGCAATCTGGACGCGATAGCGCTGTCACAGACGCCCGGCCTGGTCATTTCCAATGAGAAGTAGGGCCCGATGTTGAGTAAGGCCGAAGCCCGCAAGATCATGCTGTCGATTCCCGGCACGGACGAACGGCTGTGGTTCAACGAACCGTCGGTCTTCATTCATGACCGCTTCCTGGCCAAGACCCACAAAAATGAAGACGCCGTTACGCTTCAGGTCGGGTCGATGGAAATGCGCGACATGATGCTGGAAGCCGAGCCCGGGCTTTTCTACATCACCGATCACTATCGCAAATTCCCGTTTGTGCTGATCCGCCTGTCGGCGCTGACCAGGGCGGTGCTGAAGGACATGCTGGTGGGCCGTGCCGCGCAATTGGCGGCGATGCCGCCCATCAAGCGGCGGCCCAAAAAGACCGCAAAGAAAAAGACGGTTAAGCGCTGAGCGCAACTTCTGGTGAAGCCTTTGCAATGTCCCGCGCATGGGACGGGGAAAACGCCTTTTCACCAGCGATTTTGTGCCAGAATGGTGCGCTCTTGGCGTGCTGGCGCTGCTGGATGCTGCCTGGGCGGCCCATATCCATCTCGATTTCATCGCCGCGCCGCGTGACTTCCTGATCCTGGGATTGGCGTTAAGCATCACCTTCGCGCTGCGCGCTTTCGCGGTGCGGCGCGGCGGGTTGATGGCGGAATATTTCGCGCTGACCCTGGCAGGCTCCACTGTCATTTGCGCGCTGTCCTATCTGTGCCTGGCATCCGCCGGTCCGCTGGTCGATGCGCGGCTGATGGCGATGGACCGGGCGCTGGGCTTTGACTGGCTGGCCGGATACCAGTTCGTCCAGGCCCATCCGGCGCTGGCGGCGCTGTTGGGCCTTGCCTATGGCAGCCTTGTCTATCAGGGCCTGTATTTTGGATTGCTGCTGGGACTGCTGGATGCCAAGCAGCAATTGCGCGACATGTTCTGGCTGTTCCTGCTGACCGGCCTGCTGGCCTGCGCCGGCGCGGTGCTTTTTCCCGCGCTGGGACCATCCAAGTTCTACAACATCCAGACCGACAATGGTTTCGTACCCGTGATGCAGCATCTGCTGTCGGGACGCGATTTGCATTTCGCACTATCGGGCATGACGGGGGTGGTGAGCTTCCCCTCCTTCCACACCGCCATGGCGCTGGCCTATTGCTGGGCCTTCCGCAAAACCGGAATCATCAGCGCCGCGATCATGAGTTTGAACATCATCATGCTGTGCGCCGTGCCCTTCTTTGTCGGGCATTACCTGGTGGACATGGTGGCCGGCGCAGCGGCGAT
>CANGRN010000121.1 GCA_947455695.1 Alphaproteobacteria bacterium | reverse complement strand
TTGGCTTTCAGACCTGATCGACCAGGGCCAGCATGGCCGCCTGATTGGGCCGCGCCGCCACCGCCACCTGCGCGAACGACATCAGGGTCAGTGCCTGGGCCGTGGCAGGACTGATGCACATGGCGGTGAGGTTATCGGTCGGCAAGCCATCGGCGAGCACGCCGAAGATGCGCGCACTGCGGGGCGAAAAGAACATCGCCGCATCCAGCGCCTTCTCCTGCAGGGCTTTTCGCGCGTCATCAGGCAGGCGCGTGGCCGGCTCGATGCCGTACAGGGCGCAGCGCTGCACCTTGAAGCCACGCAAACTGAGATTTTCCGCCAGGGTGCCCGGCGCGTCATGGCCGCAGACATGCAGCAGTACACCCTTGCGCGCGGCCCAGCGGGTGGCCGCTTCCGCCAGCGCCTTGGCGTCGCCATCGGCATTGCGGACCTCGGTGAACCCGCTTCTCTGGGCTTCTTCGGTGGTCTGCGGTCCCACTGCAAAGATGGAAAGATCGCGCCGGCTGGTGCGGCGGACCAGGGCACGGATGCCATTGGCGCTGGTGGCCAGCACCGCCTCGACACCGTCCAGGTCGAGCTCGGGCCCATCCTCGAAACGCGGCGTCAGCAAGGGCGCCAGCAGCGCGGCATGGCCATGCTCGGCCAGGCGGGCGGCGATTTCCCGGCCGTCTTCCAGGGGCCTGGTGACGAGGATTCTCATAGGGGCGCTCTCAATTTGGCGCTTTGGGGAATTTCGGCGTAAAGCACCCCGCAATGACGGGCAAGCCTCTCACAATCCTGGGCATAGAGACCAGCTGCGATGAAACCGCGGCCGCGGTGGTGCGCGGGTCCGCGCCCGGGCCGGGCGAAATCCTGTCCAATGTGGTGTTCAGCCAGATCGAGGCGCATGCCCCCTATGGCGGGGTGGTGCCGGAAATCGCCAGCCGCGCGCATCTGGAAATACTGGACGATATCGTCGAACGCGCCCTGGCCGAAGCCAAGATCGGTCTTTTCGAATTGGACGGCATTGCCGCCACGGCCGGGCCCGGGCTGATCGGCGGGGTGATGGTGGGACTGACCACCGCCAAGGCGCTGGCACTGGGCACTGGCAAGCCGCTGGTGGCGGTCAATCACCTGATGGGTCATGCGCTGACGGCACGGCTGACCCATGGCGTGGAATTTCCCTTCCTGCTTTTGCTGGTATCGGGCGGCCATTGCCAATTGGTCGGCGTGGGCGGAATCCATGATTTTCGCCTGTATGGATCGACCATCGACGATGCGGTTGGCGAAGCGTTCGACAAGACGGCAAAGATCCTGGGCCTGCCCTATCCGGGCGGCCCCGCGGTGGAAGCGGCGGCAAGGAAGGGCAATCCGCGCGCCTGTGAATTGCCGCGTCCCATGAAAGGCCGCGCCGGCGCGGACTTTTCTTTTTCGGGTTTGAAAACGGCGCTGCGCCAATTGGCGGAAACCAGCATCAGCGTGGAAGATGCCAGCGCCAGTTTCCAGGCGGCGGTGATCGATATCCTGCGCGACCGCACGCGCATTGCGATGCAGATGTTCCGCAAGGACTTTCCAGACGGCAACACGCTGGTCGTCGCCGGCGGCGTCGCGGCCAACCAGGCGATCGGCGCCGGACTGAACCGGCTTTGCGCGGATGAAGATTTTACCGCCCTCATTCCACCCCCCAGGCTCTGCACCGACAATGCGGCGATGATTGCCTGGGCGGGGGTGGAACGTTTGTCGGCCGGCGGCGCGGGCGATGCGCTGTCGACCTCTCCCCGCGCGCGGTGGCCTTTGGCCGAAACGACGGCTTAGATCGAGGCCGCGATGGTCAGCAGGCCAAGCACACCCACCAGAGTGATGGTCGCGGCCTGGAAGACTTCGGCGACAAGGTTGTTGACGCGTTCGCCCGGCAGGGTGGCCTGGGTACGGATAGTGGGGTTCTTCATGTTTTACTCCTTCGTCATTCGCCCCAAAACACAGGCTTGGGGAACTCTTTGCTGCAGCGCATATAATCCGGCGAGCATTGCAATTCAACGAATGCTAGCTATGCGTTTTGCGAATGAACTGGGGCAAATGAGGCGTTTAACCCTTTGAAATGTCACGATAGCAATTATATTGCGCACACGCCCTGCGTCTCAGCATGGAAGGATCGGAAAGTTTGAAAATCGCGACCTGGAACATCAATTCGGTGCGGCATCGCATTCATCTGGTGACCCGCTTCCTGCGCGATGAGCAGCCGGACGTCTTGTGCCTGCAGGAGACCAAGGTGCTGAACGAGCTTTTCCCGGCAGAGGCTTTTCGCAAGCTGGGCTATGTCCACCAGGCGATCCACGGCCAGAAGGCCTATCACGGGGTCGCGATCCTGGCGAAAAAGCCCTTCCGCGAAAGTGGCGTGCAGGATTTCTGCCGCGAAGGCCATGCCCGCCACATGGGCGTGACCCTGGACAATGGCGTGGCGCTGCACAATTTCTATGTGCCGGCCGGCGGCGACATTCCCGACCCCGCCAAGAACGAGAAGTTCGCGCACAAGCTGCACTTCCTGGCGGAGATGGAAAAGTTCTTCGCCAAACGCAAGAAGAGCGATCCCGCCATCCTGGTGGGCGACCTGAACGTGGCGCCACTGGAAAATGACGTATGGAGCCACAAGCAGCTGCTGGACATTGTCAGCCACACCCCGGTGGAGACCAAGCTTTTGGGCGCGGCGCAGGCGGCGCTGGACTGGACCGACGCCACCCGCCATTTCATTCCGCCGTACGAGAAAATCTATAGCTGGTGGAGTTATCGCGCCGCCGACTGGGAAGCGTCAGACCGCGGCCGCCGCCTGGATCATGTCTGGACAAGCCCGGGCCTGAAGGGTGCGCTGACCTCGCAGAAGATCGTCAAGAAGATGCGCGGCTGGCAGAAAGCATCCGATCATGTCCCGGTGGTGGTGGAGCTTTCGGTTTGAAAATCGCGCTGCTGCGCCACGGCCCGACCGAATGGAACGCGGCGGGGCGCATCCAGGGCCATACCGACATTCCGCTCAGCGATGCGGGCCTCGCCAAAATGTCCGGCCTGCGCCTGCCCTTCGCCCATCCGCGCCTCTTTGCCAGTCCCCTGCTGCGCGCCCGCCAGACGGTGGAAGCGCTGGGGCTTGGCGAAGCGGTGCTGGATGCGCGGCTGATGGAACAGAATTGGGGCGCCTGGGAAGGGCTGACGCGGGACGAGATTTTTTCCCGCGACGGCAGCGATGCGTTTGAGAAAGCCGGTTCGAAAGACGGCGAAGCCTTTCGTCCCGGCGGCGGGGAATCCACCGGCGAGCTGCATGCGCGGGTGGCGGCATTCCTGACGGATGTGGCGCAAGGCGACGGCGATGCCGTGGCCATCGCGCATCTGGGCGTGCTGCGCGCGGCCTATACGCTGGCGACCGGCTGGAACATGGCGACGCCGATGCCTGCCGATCTGGATGTATCGAAGATCCTGTTGCTGACGCTGGAGGCGAACGGTGCGGCGAGGATCGCGCACCTGAACCTGGACTTCAGTGCCAGAACGGACTGACGCGCTTGAACTTGTTGTAGCGCTTGAGCGCGCCGGCGATGGCGCGCGGGGCTTGCGCCCCATACCAGCCGACCATGGCGCCGGCGGCATAGCGCAGTGCGACGTCTTCATCCTTCCTGGGTTTGCCGCGAAGCAGGTCGCCGACCACCCGGCGCACATTGGCGGTGTCATTGAGATCGCCCAGATGGTTCTGCAGGGCGCGCAGCTTCTTCAGATAGGCCTTGACCTTGCGCTTGCGATAGATGGGGGCAAAGAATTCGGCGGTGTAGCGCAGCTTTTTCAGGGCGATGCGCAGCCGGTGCATGTCGCCTTCTTCGGCGCTGCGCGCCGTACGCCCGCGCTTTTTCACGCGCGCCATCTGGCGGTCCATCATGCGGCGCGCCGCGCGCGGCAGGCGCTTGTCCCGGCTCAGCGGCAATTGCGACGAGGCCAGGCCCGCGACATCATCGGTGAAAAGTTCAAAATCGGCGCTGGCAATGCAGGCCGCCGCCGCGCTCCAGGCCTCGTCGCGCGCACTTTCCGCGCGGGCACGCAAAGCCACGAGCCCATCGCCGACGCCGGACTTGACGCTGAACTGGGGCGCGCCCTCCAGCAGCTTGCCGACAAACACATCCAGGTCGCGCGCGGGCGCCAGCCGCCCCGCCAATATCTTGGCGCGGCCGCGCAGATCTTCCAGCCAGTCCTGCTCGAACTCCTGTCCGAAGGCGCCCAGCACGACTTCCAGCCGGCGGAAGGCGACGCGCAGCTGATGCAAGCCTTCCACCGAACGTCCGGCACGCAAGGTGGCGGCGTTGGCGGTGATCTGGGCCAGGCAATCCAGCAGGGTGGTGCGGAAGGCATCTTCCGGCCGCATGGAGCGGGACAGGTGCGCGGGGGCAGCCTTCACCGGCTTGATCGGCCCCAGATTGCGGCGAACCAGGGAATGAATGGTGGCGCGGGGATCGTCCATGGCGGCCACGCTAGACGCAACGCGCGGCGGGGTGCAATCGCGCTAGATCGGCCGAATGGGCAATCCGGCGCTTTTTAGTGCCATTTTGGCTTCCGCGATGCTGACTTCGCCGAAATGGAAGATCGAGGCCGCCAGCACCGCGCTGGCATGGCCCTTTTTCACACCATCCACCAGATCCTGGACATTGCCCACCCCGCCCGAGGCAATCACCGGCACGGACACCGCATCCGACACGGCGCGGGTCAGGTCCAGGTCATAGCCGGACTTCACGCCATCGCGGTCCATGGAGGTGAGCAGGATTTCGCCCGCGCCATAGCCGACCAGCTTTTTGGCATGCTCCACCGCATCGATGCCGGTGGGCTTGCGCCCGCCATGGGTGAAAATCTCGTAGTTGCCCTTTTCGCCCTTCTTGGCGTCGATCGCCGCGACGATGCACTGGCTGCCGAACTTCTCGGACGCTTCCTTCACAAATTCGGGCCGTGATACGGCGGCGGTGTTGATCGAGACCTTGTCGGCGCCGGCCAGCAAAAGCGCGCGGATATCTTCCAGAGTGCGCACCCCGCCGCCAACCGTCAGGGGCATGAAGCAGACTTCCGCGGTGCGATGGACAACATCCAGCAAGGTACCGCGATTTTCGTGGCTGGCCGTGATGTCCAGAAAGCAGAGTTCATCGGCGCCTTCCTTGTCGTAAAGGATGGCCTGCTCCACCGGATCGCCGGCATCGCGCAGGCCCTCGAAATTGACGCCCTTGACGACACGGCCGTCCTTCACGTCCAGGCAGGGAATGACGCGGACCTTCAACATTACATTCGTCCCTTCGCCATGGCGGCGATGTTCATCAAGACACGACCCGTCACCGCTTCGGCCGGAACGCCGGTGGTGCGGGTCAGGCTTTCCGCGTCCAGCAGCATGTCCAGCGCCTCGCCAAGCTTGTCGGTGTTCCAGCGCTGGGCTTGGTTCTTGAACGCGGTAGCGCGGGAAAAATGCACCGGCGGCCGCAGCCGCTTCATGACGTTGTCGATGGCCTCGCCACGGTTGGCGCTTTCGCGCGCCTGCACCAGGCGCTGGAAATGACCCATGGCGCTGCGCAACACCTGGGCCGGCGCGACATCCGACACCCACAATCTTTCGAGCTCGCGGTCCAGCTTGACCAGATCGCCGCCGGCCGCCGCATCGCAGGCGCTTTCGCTGCGCGCCTCGGCCTCGTCGCCCATCACGGCGCGCACATCTTCCAGGGTGACCTGCTTCTTGCCGTGCATGTAGAGCAGC
>CANGRN010000120.1 GCA_947455695.1 Alphaproteobacteria bacterium | reverse complement strand
GTCATCTGATGGCTTCGCTGGTGATCGCCGAACATGACAATGCCGTGCTGAAGGACGCCACCCACAAGACGGTGACGGCCGCGGCGCAAATTTCTACGCCGGTGCATGTGCTGGTGGCGGGCGAGAATTGCGCCGCGGTCGCCGAAGCCGCCGCCAGGATCGCCGGTGTGGAGAAAGTTTTGCTGGCAGACGCGCCTTCCTATGCGCGACAGCTGGCCGAGCCGATGGAAACGCTGCTGCTGTCCGTGGCCGACCAATACGACGCCCTCCTGGCGCCGGCCACCACGACGGGAAAGAACATCCTGCCGCGCGTCGCCGCCAGGCTGGATGTGGGCCAGATTTCCGAAATCCTGAAAGTGATTTCGCCCGACACGTTCGAGCGGCCGATCTATGCCGGTAATGCCATCGAGACCTTGCAGGCGCCCGCGGGCAAGATGATCATCACCGTGCGCACCACCGCTTTCGCGGCCGCCGCGGAAGGCGGCAGCGCCGCCATCGAAAAGATCGCGGCCGCATCCGATTCCGGCCATTCCAAATTCGCCGGCGAAGCCCTGTCCAAGTCCGAGCGTCCCGAGCTGACATCGGCCAAGATCGTCATCTCCGGCGGGCGCGGGCTGGGTTCGGCGGAAAACTTCAAGCTGCTGGATTCCATCGCCGACAAGCTGCATGCGGCCGTGGGCGCATCCCGCGCCGCGGTGGATGCGGGCTATGTGCCCAATGACTATCAGGTCGGCCAGACCGGCAAGGCCGTGGCCCCCGATCTGTACATCGCGGTGGGCATTTCCGGCGCCATCCAGCACCTGGCCGGCATGAAGGACTCGCGCAAGATCGTCGCCATCAACAAGGACGAGGACGCCCCCATCTTCCAGGTGGCCGATTACGGCCTGGTGGGCGACCTGTTCAAGATTATCCCCGAGCTGGACGAAGAACTGTCCAAACGCGGCTACAAGTAAAGGCAATCCAAATGGCAGTTGAGAAAATCGGTGTGGTGGGCGCGGGCCAGATGGGCACCGGCATCGCCCATGTGCTGGCGCTGGCCGGCTATGACGTGGTGCTGGACGACATCAACAAGGATGCGCTGTCCAAGGCCATCGAGCGGGTGCAGAAGAACATGCAGCGCCAAGCCGCCAAGGGCCTGATCAAGGAAGAAGAGATCGCGCCCGCCCTGGCCCGTATCCGCGTCACCGCGACATTGGACGATCTGAAGGATCGCGACCTGGTGATCGAGGCGGCCACCGAAGACGAAGCCATCAAGAAGAAAATCTTCCAGGACCTGTGCACGCGCATCTCGCCCAACGCGTTGATCGCCACCAACACCTCATCCATCTCGGTGACGCGCCTGGCGGCCTCGACCGACCGGCCGGAGCATTTCATCGGCCTGCATTTCATGAACCCGGTGCCGGTAATGCAGCTGGTGGAAGTGATCCGCGGCATCGCCACCAATGACTCCACGTTCCAGTCGGCGCTGGAGATCGTCAAGCGCGTGGGCAAGACCGCCGCTTACGCCGAAGATTTCCCCGCCTTCATCGTCAACCGCATCCTGCTGCCGATGATCAACGAGGCGGTCTATACGCTGTATGAAGGCGTCGGCAATGTGGACGCGATCGACACCGCCATGCGGCTGGGCGCCAACCATCCCATGGGTCCGCTGCAGCTCGCCGACTTCATCGGCCTGGATACCTGCCTGTCGGTGATGCAGGTGCTGTATGAAGGCCTGGCGGATTCCAAGTACCGCCCCTGCCCGCTGCTGGTGAAATATGTCGAAGCCGGCTGGCTGGGCCGCAAGACCGGCCGCGGCTTCTACGACTATCGGGGCGAACACCCGGTACCGACCAGATAGATCCGCTCCGCGCGGTTCTAGCTGCCGGTAATTCTCTTGAAATAGGCGACGGCCTCGGGCGAGGCCCACTCCGCGGGACCTTCCGCGCGCGCCACCACATTGCCATCCGGATCGATCAGCACCGTGGTCGGCAGGCCCGGCACCACGAAGCTGCGCATCAGCATGCGATCGGAATCGACATAGACCGGCAGGGTGCCGGCGCCATGGCTTTTCAGGAAAGCGCCGGCATCCACCTTGGTGCTGTCGGCATTGATCGCCAGGACCCGCAGGCCCGGCGCATGGGCCTGGAGGCGGGCCAGAGACGGCAGTTCGCTGACACAGGGCGCGCACCAGGTGGCCCACAGGTTCAGCAGCACATAGCGGCCCTTGAATGCATCCAGCGCATGCCGGCCACCCTTGCCGTCGGCAAAAGTCACCGCCGGGGCGGGTTTGGGGGCTTTTTCCAGCACCAGCACGGCCAGAGACGGCGGCGGCTCGATCCCCTGATGGACAGAAAGCAGGCCTTTCCCATATAGGATGCCCATTGCCAGCGCGACGATCACGGCCAGACTGATGATGATTTTCTTGGTCATGGGCCTTCGGAAGAAAAGATGAGCACGAACAAAATGTGGGGCGGACGTTTCCAGTCCGGACCCGCCGATATCATGAGGGAGATTACCCCCTCGATCGATTTCGACAAGCGCCTCGCCGCCGAGGATATCGCGGGGTCGCGGGCGCATTGCCGCATGCTGGCCAGCGAAGGCATCATTGCCAAGGATGACGGGCTGAAGATCCTGGACGGCCTGACGGCCATCGAAAAGGAACTCGCCGAGGGAAAGTTCGTCTTCAAGCGCGAACTGGAAGACATCCATCTCAATATCGAATCCCGGCTGGCGGAGCTGATCGGCCCGGTGGCGGGCCGGCTGCACACCGCCCGTTCGCGCAACGACCAGGTGGTGACCGATTTCCGGCTGTGGGTGCGCGCCGCCTGCGAGCGCGCCGATGCGGGCCTGAAAGCCCTGCAGCTGGCCTTGCTTGGTCAAGCCGAAAAGCACACCGACACCATCATGCCGGGCTTCACCCACATGCAGGTGGCGCAGCCCGTCACCTTCAGCCATCACATGCTCGCCTATGTCGAGATGTTCGGGCGCGACCGCGGCCGCTTCGAGGACGCCAAGAAGCGGCTGAACGAATCCCCGCTGGGCGCCGCGGCGCTGGCCGGCACGTCGTTCCCCATCGACCGCGACGCCACCGCCAAGAGCCTGGGCTTCATCCGGCCGATGCGCAATTCCATGGACGCCATCTCGGCGCGCGACTTCGCGCTGGAGTATCTGGCCGCCTGCACCATCGCCGCCGTGCATTTGTCACGGCTGGCGGGCGAGCTGGTGCAATGGTCCACGCCGGCCTTCGGCTTTGTGAAATTGTCGGACGCCTTCACCACCGGCTCGTCCATCATGCCGCAGAAGCGCAATCCCGACGCCGCCGAACTGGTGCGCGGCAAGACCGGCCGCGTGCTTGGCGACTTCGTGGCGCTAGCCACCGTGGTCAAGGGTTTGGTGCTGACCTATGGCACCGACCTGCAGGAAGACAAGGAACGGGTGTTCGACGCCGCCGACACGCTGGAGCTTTGCCTCGCCGCCATGGCGGCGATGATGGCCGACCTGACGGCGCAGCCCGAAGCGATGCGCGCCGCCTGCGTGGCGGGCTTTCCCACCGCCACCGACCTGGCGGACTGGGTGGTGCGGGTGCTGAAAAAGCCGTTCCGCGAGGCGCATCACATTTCCGGCTCCATCGTGAAGCTGGCCGAGGACAAGGGTGTCACGCTGGAAAAGCTGGCACTTGCGGAGATGCAGACCATCGAGCCCGCCATCACCGAGGAAGTGTTCAAGGTGCTGTCCCTGGACGCATCCGTGAATTCGCGCATGAGCCTGGGCGGCACCGCGCCGGCGCGGGTGAAGGAGCAGCTCAACCACTGGCGGGGAGTTCTCAAATGAGAAAGCTGATCATCCTGACTGCCGTGGCGATTGCGCTCACGGGCTGTGGCGTGAAGAACGACCTGATAAAGCCCAATGGCCAGACCACTCCGCGCGACGAACAGAATCCTTCAAAGCCCCCTTATCCTCTGGGACGTTAATTGAACCATTTTCAATACAAGGACGGCGTGCTGTGCGCGGAAGGCGTGCGGCTGGACCTGCTGGCGGAAAAAGTCGGCACGCCTTTCTATTGCTATTCCACCGCCACCTTTGCGCGGCACTACAAGGTGTTCGTGGAGGCCGTGCCCACCGGGTCGCTGGTGGCCTATGCCATCAAGGCCAATGACAATCTGGCGGTGCTGAAGACCCTGGCCCAGCTGGGCGCGGGCGCCGATGTGGTGTCGGGCGGCGAGCTGGCCAAGGCGCTGGCGGCGGGCATCCCCGCCGGCAAGATCGTGTTCTCCGGCGTCGGCAAGACCAAAGACGAAATGCGCAGCGCCCTCGAGGCCGGCATCTATCAGTTCAATGTCGAAAGCGAGCCGGAGCTGGCGGCACTGGATGAGGTCGCGCGGTCGCTGGGCAAGCGCGCGCCCGTCACCTTGCGCGTCAATCCCGATGTGGACGCCAAGACCCATGCCAAGATCACCACCGGCACGGCGGAGACAAAGTTCGGCATTCCCTTCAGCCGCGCCCGTGAAGCCTATGCGCATGCCGCCAGGATGGCGGGCATCGAGATCGTCGGCGTGGATGTGCATATCGGCAGCCAGATCACGGAACTGGAACCGTTCGAGACCGCCTTCACCCGCGTGCGCGAATTCGTCGGCACCTTGCGCGGCGACGGCCACAATATCACCCGCCTGGACCTGGGCGGCGGATTGGGCGTGCCGTACGAGAACAGCAACATGCCGCCGCCCGACCCCAGCGTCTATGGCGCCATGGTGGCGCGGGTGACCAAGGATCTGGGCTGCACCCTGTCCTTCGAGCCGGGCCGGCTGATCGCCGCCAATGCCGGCGTGCTGGTCAGCAAAGTGATCTACGTCAAGAAGGGCGAGGCCAAGGACTTTCTCATTATCGATGCGGGCATGAACGACCTGATCCGTCCAGCCATGTACGAAGCCCATCACGAGATCGTGGCGGTGACGGAACCCAAGGTGGGTTCCCCGCGCCCGCGTTATGACGTGGTGGGGCCGGTGTGCGAGACATCCGATCTTTTCGCCTCAAGCCGGCCGCTGCCGGAACTCAAAAGCGGCGATCTTGTGGCGATCCTGTCGGCCGGCGCCTATGGCGCGGTGATGGCGGGCGATTACAATGCCCGGCCGCGGGTGCCGGAAGTCTTGGTTCACGGCGAACAATGGGGCATCGTAAGGCCCAGAGAGACGTATGCCGACCTCATCGCCAAGGACCGCATTCCCGACTGGCTTTCCAGCTAATCCGCTGGAGCGGCGCGTCGCGCTTGCGCGCGGCGTGCTGGCGATCGAGCGGTTGCTGCCGCTTCTGTGGCCGGCTTTTGGGTTCTTCGGCTTTTACCTTGCCCTGGCCCTGACCGGCATTTTCGCCTTCATCCCCTGGCCAATTCAGGCATTGCTGCTGGCCGCCACCATCACGGCGGGCGCCCTGGCGCTTTACGACGGCTTCGAGAATTTCGCCTGGCCCCGCAACCTGGACGCGGCCCGGCGGCTGGAGCGCGACAGCGGGCTGGCGCACCGGCCCATCTCGGAACGCGATGACGTGCTGGTGGGCGATGATCCGGTGGCGCGCGCCCTGTGGGAATTGCACCGCGCCCGATCCTTGCCGCAGAAATTCCGCATCGGCCTGCCCCGCACCGGAATCGCGGCGCGCGATCCGCAAGGGTTGCGCTGGTATCTGCTGATCGCCGTTGCGGTCGGATTGGTGCTGGCGCGCGGCGATACCGGGGCGCGCCTGGCCTCGGCCTTCGACAGCGGCGCGGGCGCCGCCGCCAGCCTGGAT
>CANGRN010000119.1 GCA_947455695.1 Alphaproteobacteria bacterium | reverse complement strand
GAAGGACCTGCGCGACAAGACCGGCGCGGGCATGATGGACTGCAAGAATGCCCTGACGGAAAACAACGGGGACATGGAAGCGGCCATCGACTGGCTGCGCAAGAAGGGCATTTCCAAGGCCGCCAAGAAGGCCGGCCGCGCCGCCGCCGAAGGCCTGGTGGGTGTCGCCGTGGACGCCAATACCGGCGTGCTGCTGGAAGTGAATGCCGAAACCGATTTCGTCGCCAAGAATGACGAGTTCAAGACCTTCGTGAAGGACGCCTCCAAGCTGGCGCTGAAGGAAGGCGGCAACCTGGAAAAGCTGCTGACGCACCCGATGGGTTCGTCCACCGTGCAGCAGACCCTGACCGAACTGGTCGCCAAGATCGGTGAGAACATGTCGGTGCGCCGCGCCGCCGCCCTGTCGGTCAATCCCGGCGTGGTCGCCGCCTATGTCCACAATGCCTCCTCGCCCGAGCTGGGCAATATCGGCGTGCTGGTGGGCCTGAAGTCCACCGCGGACAAGGACAAGCTGTCGGCCCTGGCCAAGCAGCTGGCCATGCATGTTGCGGCCGCCGCCCCGCTGGCGCTGACCAAAGAACATCTCGACAAGGCGGTCGTCGAACGCGAATACAATGTCCAGAAAGACATCGCGCTGCAGTCGGGAAAGCCGGAAGCCGTCGTCGAAAAGATGATGGAAGGCCGCATGCGCAAGTACTACGAGGAAGTGGTGCTGCTGCAGCAGATCTACATGCTGGACGGCGAGACCCCGATTGCCAAGCTGATCGAGAAGGCGTCCAAGGATCTTGGCGCGCCGGTCGAGATCGAGGGCTTTGTCCGCTTCAAGGTGGGCGAGGGCATCGAGAAGGCCGACGCCGACTTCGCCGACGAAGTCGCCCAGATGGCAGGCACCCGCTAATCGGAAGGTTCAACGTCATGCCGCCAGCGCCAAAATACCGCCGGATCCTGCTCAAGGTTTCCGGCGAGGCGTTGATGGGGAGCGACGCCTTCGGCATCAACATCGACGTGGTCGACCGTATCGCCCGCGATGTGAAGGAAGCCCACGAAGCCGGCACCGAGATCTGCATGGTGGTGGGCGGCGGCAATATCTTCCGGGGCCTGGCCGGGTCGGCCAAGGGCATCGACCGCTCCACCGCCGATTACATGGGCATGCTGGCCACGGTGATGAACGCCCTGGCGCTGCAGGCTGGCATGGAGCGGGTGGGGCTCACCTCCCGCGTCCAGTCGGCCATCGCCATGAACAATGTCTGCGAACCCTATGTCCGCCGCCGGGCCATCCGGCACATGGAAAAGGGCCGGGTTGTGATCTTCGGGGCCGGGACCGGAAACCCCTTCTTCACCACGGACACGGCGGCGGCCTTGCGGGCAGCGGAAATGTCCTGCGACGCCATGCTCAAGGCCACCCAGGTGGACGGGGTATACAGCGCCGACCCCAAGAAGGTTCCGGACGCCAAGCGATACGATTCTCTGAGTTATCACGAGGTGTTAGCCCAGAATCTTCAGGTTATGGATGCGGCGGCGATCTCGCTGTCGCGCGAAAATCGCATCCCGATCTTGGTGTTTGCCCTGTCCGAGCCTGGCGCCCTGGCCAAGGTGCTGCGGGGCGAAGGCCGGGCAACCATTATCGAAGAAAAATGAAGCGGGGCCGGGGTCTTAGGGTAATCTGACTCAATAGCGTTTTTGGGGGACGGAGCGACGACATGGCTGATGCCTACAACAAGGACGAACTGGACCGCCGCATGAACGGCGCCATCGCCACCCTCAAGACCGAATTGTCCGGCCTGCGCACCGGCCGCGCCAGCGCGGCCCTGCTGGATCCGGTCAAGGTGGAGGCCTATGGCAACTCGGTGCCGATCAGCCAGGTCGGCTCCATCGGCACGCCCGAAGCCCGCATGATCACCGTGCAGGTGTGGGACAAGAGCCTGGCCAAGGCGGTGGACAAGGCGATCCGCGATGCCGGCCTGGGCCTGAACCCGCAGATGGACGGCCAGCTGCTGCGCATCCCGCTGCCGGAACTGAACCAGGAACGCCGCAAGGAACTGTCCAAGCTGGCCGCGAAATATGCCGAAGCCGCCCGTATCGCGGTGCGCAATGTGCGCCGCGACGGCAACGACCTGCTCAAGAAGCTGGAGAAGGACGGCAAGATCAGCCAGGACGACCAGCACACCAGGGCCGATGAGCTGCAAAAGCTCACCGATGACCACATAAAAACCATCGATGCAGCGCTCCATAACAAGGAGCAGGAAATCATGCAGGTCTGACCAGAGTGCCGGAGAAAACGCCCTCGCACCTTCCCAAGCATGTCGCCATCATCATGGACGGCAATGGACGCTGGGCGAAGAAGCGCTACCTGCCGCGCGAGGCCGGGCATTATGCCGGGATGAGCGCGGTGCGCGAGACGGTGCGCGCCGGCTGCGACATGGGGCTGGAGAACCTGACCCTGTTCGCCTTCTCCTCGGAAAACTGGAAGCGCCCCAAGACCGAAGTGGGCGCGCTGATGGGCCTGTTCCGCGCCTATTTCCGCAGCGACATGGACGAATTGGTCGAGCGTAACGTCCGCATGCGGATCATCGGCCATCGCGGCCGCGTCGCCTCCGACATCCAGCAGATGATCCAGGATTCGGAAAGCCGCACCGCGAAGAATACCGGCATGAACCTGACCTTCGCCTTCGATTATGGCGGCAAGGAAGAGATCGTCGCCGCCGTGCAGGAACTGGCGCGCGCCGCCAAGGACGGGCGGCTGGATCCCGAAACCATCACCCCCGAGCTTTTTGCCTCGCGCCTGTTCACCAGCGCGCTGCCCGAACCGGATCTGGTGATCCGCACCAGCGGCGAACACCGGCTGTCCAATTTTCTGCTTTGGCAATCGGCCTATGCCGAGCTGTTGTTCCTCGACACGCTGTGGCCCGATTTCGACCGCGCCACCCTGACCGCGGCGCTGGAGCAGTTCGCCGCCCGCGAACGCCGCTTTGGCGCGCTGGATTCGGAAGCCGTGGCGTGAGCATGACGCAGTCCCATCCCGGCAATATCCTGCGCAGTGGAAGCGAGACCTTCCTGCGCGTGCTGTTCGGCGTCTTCCTGGCGATTATCGCCATCGCGCTGGTGTTCTACAGCGCCCACTGGTTCGCCGCCGTTACCGTGGTGATGGCCCTGCTGGCGGCGCGCGAATGGCACCGGCTGGTGCGCAGCCCCGCCCAGCGCGCGGTCGCGGACCATCAGCCCATCCATCTCCAGACCATCATCACCGTCGCGTCCATCGCCTGTGCCGTCACCGCCCTGGTGCTGCGGGTGGTGCCGGCAGCCTTTGCGTTCCTGGCCATCGGCACCGCCGCCGCCTACGTGATGGCGCAGCAGCGCAAGGACAATCCGCTCTGGCATGCGGGCGGGGTGCTCTATATCGGCCTGCCCTCGCTGGCGCTGGTGGGCCTGCGGGTTTTCCCGGCGCAAGGCGCGCTGGTGGTGCTGGGCCTGTTCCTGATCGTGTGGGCCACCGATACTGGCGCGCTGGTGTTCGGCAAGCTGATCGGCGGCAAGAAGATCGCGCCGCGCATTTCTCCCGGCAAGACCTGGGCCGGCACCATTGGCGGCAGCATCACCGCGGCGGTGGTGTTCGCGGCCTATATCGCCTTTTTCGGGTTCAACGCGCTTCTGGCGATGGTCTATGCCTTTGTCTTCAGCTTTGCCGCGCATGGCGGCGACCTGTTCGAAAGCCTGGTCAAGCGCCGCTTCGGCACCAAGGATTCCGGCGGCCTGATCCCCGGTCATGGCGGCGTGCTGGACCGGATGGACTCCATGTTCGCTGCCAGCTGCGTGCTGGCGCTGCTGGTGTTTGGACTGCATCTCAATCCGTTGTTCGGGGGCCACGCGTGAAGGCTATTGCGGCCACCAGGATTTTCGATGAATTGCCGCCGATGGACGAAGTCCTGGCGCGCAAGGTGACGGTGCTGGGCTCCACCGGCTCCATCGGCGTCAACACGCTGGATGTGATCGCCCATGTGCGCAAGCTCCATGGCGCCGATGCCATGCCGATCACGGCGCTGACCGCCGGCAACAACGTCAAGCTGCTGATCGAGCAGGCGAAGGCGATGAAGCCGAAGCTGGCGGTGATCGGCGACGAAAAATGCCTGGCCGAACTGAAGGCCGGCCTTGCCGGCACCGGCGTGGAAGCCGCTGCCGGCCGCGCGGCGGTGATCGAGGCCGCCTCGCGTCCGTCCGATTTCGTCATGGTGGCGATCATGGGCGCGGCGGCGATCGAACCGGCTCTGGCCGCCATCCGCCGCGGCGTGGTGGTGGCGCTGGCCAACAAGGACTGTGTGGTTGCGGCCGGCGCGGTGTTCCGCGATGCCATGGAAAAATCCGGCGCCTCCGTGCTGCCGGTGGACAGCGAGCACAACGCCATCTTCCAGGTGCTGGGTTCAGGCGATGCCTCCGAGGCCGACCTGGTCACCATCACCGCCTCGGGCGGGCCGTTCCGCGAATGGAGCTTGGAGCGCATGCGCGCCGCCACGGTGGAAGAGGCGGTCGCCCATCCCAATTGGGCGATGGGCCGCAAGATATCCCTGGACAGCGCCACCTTGATGAACAAGGGGCTGGAGCTGATCGAAGCGCATTTCCTCTTCGCCCTGCCGCCGGAAAAGCTGGCGGTGGTGGTGCATCCCCAATCCATCGTGCATTGCCTTGTGTCCTACGAGGACGGCACCACCATGGCGCATCTGTCGGCGCCGGACATGCGCACCCCCATCGCCCATGCACTGGGCTGGCCGCGCCGCATCCCGTCACCCTCGCGCCGGCTGGATCTGGCTGCTCTGGGCACCCTGGTTTTCCATCCGCCCGCCCATGACCGTTTCCCCGCGCTCAACCTGGCCATCGATTCCATGCGCTCCGGCGGCATGGCGCCCACGGTGCTCAACGCCGCCAACGAAATCGCGGTGCAGGCCTTCCTGGACCGCCGCATCGGCTTCCTGGACATTCCGCGCGTCGTCGCCGCCGCGATGGACCGCTACATGGGCAGCAACGGGCTGGCGGGTGATCTGGAAAGCGTGCTGGGCACCGATGCGCGCGCGCGCGTGGTGGCCGAAGAGATTTGTCAGAGAGTAGGGACGTGATGCTGGACATGATGCGCGGTCTCTTTCACTGGATATCAACGCCCAGCGGCGCACTGGCCTTCCTGTTCTACATCACGGTCGTGGTCTTCGTGCATGAGATGGGCCACTTCCTGGTGGCGCGCCTGTTCAAGGCCAAGGTCGACGTCTTTTCCATCGGCTTTGGACCCGAACTCCTTGGCTTCAACGACCGCAACGGCACACGCTGGAAGCTCTGCGCCCTGCCGATCGGCGGCTATGTGAAGTTCGCCGGCGATGCCGATGCGGCGTCCACACCGGATCGCAATACCTCGCATCTGAGCGCGGCCGAGAAAGAAGGCATGCTGGCTTTCAAGCCGGTCGGCCAGCGCGCCGCCGTGGCCGCGGCCGGTCCCTTTGCCAATTTCGTCCTCGCCATCGTGCTGTTGACCGGACTGCTCCTGTACAGCGGCCACACCTCCATCGGTCCGCTGATCGGCCAGGTCGCCAAGGGCAGCGCCGCTGACGTTGCGGGCATCCGCACCGGCGACCGGGTGACCAGGATCGGCGATGTCCAGATTACCGACTTCCAGCAGCTGCCCGAGATCATTTCCACCGGCGGCGGCCAGACCTTGCAGATGAGCCTGCTGCGCGATGGCATGCCCATGCAGCTGTGGGTCACCCCCCGGATGACCAAGTCT
>CANGRN010000118.1 GCA_947455695.1 Alphaproteobacteria bacterium | reverse complement strand
GAATGTGGCGTTCGGCGAACCAACCATCGCGGTGGACACACACATCTTCCGCGTTTCCAATCGCACGGGCTTGGCGCCGGGCAAGGACGTGCTGGCGGTGGAGTTCGCGCTCGAGAATATCGTGCCGGCCCATTACAAGAGCCATGCGCATCACTGGCTGATCCTGCACGGGCGCTACACTTGCGTGGCGCGCAAGCCCTTATGCCCCACCTGCGTGGTGCGCGACCTGTGCCGCTTCAAGGACAAGGCGAAGGAATTGCCGGACGAAAAGCCGAAGGCCCCCGCGAGCGTCCAGCGAGCAATTAAAAAAACTACGAAGTCTTCGGGGGCGAAGCGCGCAAGGCGGTAAGGCAGGCCATATCGGCGGCGTTCTGCGCCCCATGCGGCAAGGTCTCGACATGGCGCACGGCCAAGGGCGATCCGTACAGGAAGAAGAAGGCGCGGCAGGCCGCCCCGTCATAGCGCCACATCTCGGTGGCGCCGTCCTTGCGCACAAAGGCGGGGCGCCCCAGCGCGGCCGTCAGGCCGGTCGCGGCCAGGTTCATGTATTGACCCGGTTCTCCGCGCGGTGGGGCGGCCGGAATGCGGCTGGCCTGGGGCACAGTCTGTGCAGGGCCTTTGGCGGCGCAGCCGGCAACGGCCAGGACTGTCACGAGAAGGGCGAGGTGGCGGAACATCACTTGCCTTCTGCACCACCCCTGCCCCATGGACAAGTGAAATGCTTGCGCCGGGGTGCATCCCGCGTGTAAGCGGGGCCAAGCAATTTTCGGGGGTTCGCATGCCGCAGCAATATGATGTCGCCGGTCTGGGCAATGCCATTGTGGATGTCATCGCCTCGGTGGACGACCGGTTCCTGCTGAACCATCGCATCGCCAAGGGCGGCATGACCCTGATCGACGAATTCCGCGCCAAGGAATTGCTCAAGGTGCTGGCCGACAACCAGCAGACCATGAGCAGCCTGCACGAAGTGGCGGGTGGCAGTGCCGCCAACACATTGGCGGGCCTGGCCTCGCTGGGTGGCAACGGCGTCTATGTCGGCAAGGTGTTCGACGACCGGCTGGGCGGGGTTTTCGCCAAGTCCATGTCGGCACAGGGCATCACCTTCACCACCCACCCGACGCGCGAAGGTTCCACCACCGCCAGCTGCCTGATCGCGGTGACACCGGACGGCCAGCGCAGCATGAGCACCTATCTGGGCGCCTGCCGCGAACTGACGCCGGACGACGTGGACGAAGAACAGGTCGCCGCCGCCCGTGTGCTCTATATCGAAGGCTATCTGTGGGACGAGGAACAGGCCAAGCAGGCGTCGCGCAAGGCCATCGCGGCGGTGAAGGGCGCGGGCGGGCGCATTGCCCTGTCGCTGTCCGACAGTTTCTGCGTCGGCCGCTTCCGCGACGAGTTCCTGCATCTGCTGGACAAGGATGTCGGCATCCTGTTTGCCAACGAAGATGAAGCCAAGGCGCTGTTCGAGGCAGAAGATTTTGACGGCGTGGTCGCCGGCGCCAAGAAGTGGGGCGGTATCGCCGCCCTCACCCGTTCGGCCAAGGGCTGCGTCATTGTCGAGGAAGGCGTGGTGCATGAGATTCCCGCCGCGCCGGTCAACCGCGTGGTCGACACCACCGGCGCGGGCGATCAGTTCGCCGCCGGCTTCCTGTATGGCCTGACGCATGGCAAGGGGCTGGCCGATTGCGGCCGCCTTGGCGCGCTGGCGGCGGCGGAAGTGATTTCGCATTACGGCGCGCGGCCTGAGACGTCGCTCAAGGATCTGGCGGCGAAGGCCGGACTGCTTTAGTCGCCGATCAGGTGCAGCGTCACTTCGCGCCGGTGCGGCGCGTCGCGATGCTCGAACACATAAATCCCCTGCCAGGTGCCCAGCGCCAGCCTTCCCTTGTGCAGCGGGATGCCGATGCTTGTCTGTGTCAGCGCTGAGCGGATATGCGAGGGCATGTCGTCGGGGCCTTCGGCGGTGTGGCGAAAACGCGGCCCGCTGGTGGCCAGATGCGCGAAGAAATCCTGCAAGTCCTTTTGCACATCCGGATCAGCATTTTCCTGGATCACCAGCGAGGCCGAGGTATGGCGGACAAAACAGGTCAGCAGTCCGTCCGCGATCCCGGCCTCCCGCACGAACGCCGTTACCGCATCGGTGCATTCGTAAAGTCCGGCCCCGCGGGTCGAAACCGTTATGGTGTGAAACGCCTGTCTCATCGGGGCTTTCGCAAATAGACATAGAGCGCGCCGCCGCCGCCATGTTTGGCATGGGCAGGCTGGACCTTGGCGATCAACCCGGCCAGTTCCGGTTCGTTCAGCCAGCGCGGGACCATCTGTTTCAAGACGCCGTGCGGCGACATCATCCAGGGCGCGTTGTCGTCGTTTTTCGGATTGCCCTTGCCGGTGATCACCAGCACCAGGCGATAGCCGCGGGCGTGCGCCGCCGCCAGCCAGGTGAAGAGGGTGCGATGGGCCGCGCCTTGCGTCATGCCATGCAGGTCGATGCGCGCATCCGGCTCCAGCAAACCGCGCCTCAGCCGCTCCTGGGTGGCGCCATTGACGCCGCTGGCGCCGGTGACGCTTTTCTTTTTCGCCAGCGCCTTGAGCGGCGCGGGACGGATCGGACGGCCTTCCCGGAATGTCTGTTCGAACAGCTTGCGCTCTTCGTCGGTCGGAACACGGCGGCTCATAAGGGATAATCGCGGCCGTCGCCGATGGAACCCGCCAGCGCATTGGGCAGCAGCACATACAGGCGCCCGGGCGCCTTCATCGCGCCGGCGCGGCGTTCGGCCTCCTCGCCAAAGCCGAAGAACATGTCGGCGCGCACCGGTCCCCGAATGGCGCCGCCGGTATCCTGGGCCACCATCACGGCGCGCACCGGATCGGGCCCATCGGCGGCAACATAGAAAGGCGCGCCCAGCGCGTGAATGCGCTGGTCCACCGCGATGCTGCCCAGCGGGGTGATGTTCACGCCTTGCGATCCGGTCGAACCCAGTGCGGTATCGCCCAACGCTCTCTGTTCAAAGAAGATATAGCTCTTGTCGGTTTCCATCACGGCGCGCGCCCTGGCCGGGTTGGCCAAAAGCCAGGCGCGGATGGTCTGCAAGGACACGGTCTCGCGCGCCAGCGATCCGTCGGCAATCAAGGTGCGGCCGATGGCGGTGTAGGGCTGGCCATTCTCGCCGGCATAGGCGATGCGCGCCGCCCCGCCGTCCTCGAACACCACCCGGCCAGAGCCCTGGATCTGCAGGAAGAAAAATGCCACGGCGTCATCGGTGTAGAACAACACCGGCGCATCCAGGCCCTTTTCATTGATCCGGGCGCGGTCGGCGTATGGCACCAGCGCATGCCCGGATACCTTGCCGGAGATGTGCTCGCCCTTCAGCTTGGGATTGAACAGACCAAGATCGGCGCGCACCAGATCGGTGGGCAAGCCATAGACCGGAGTCTGGAAGGCGCCATGTTTGGTATGGCTGCCCTTGATCTGCGGCTCATAATAGCCTGTGAACAGGCCATCGCTGCCGCTTACCGCATAGGGCGTGAAGTTTTTCTGGAAGAATGCCCTGGCGTCCGCGTTCGCATCGGCGCAGGCGCTTCGCCAGTCCGCCACGGTGCCCGCATAGCCCGCCCCACCCATGGGACCGCTGTCCGGCTTCGCCATCAGCACGGCACAGCTGCGCCGGAAAGCCGCGAGGGCCGCATCGGCGCTGCTGCCGCTCCAGTCCGGCAGATCGGAAAAACTTGCGCGTGACAGATGGAGGCTGGAAGCCGGCTGGGTTTTCGGCGGGGGCGGGCTGGTGCAGGCGGCAAGCGCCAACAAGGCCAGAAGAAGAAGCCGCTTATTCCGGAACATCGCCGGAGGTCGCCACCAGCACCCAGTTGGGGTCCGTGGAATCCAGGTTGCGCTCGAAGCTCCACACGTCAACGACGACGTTGTTGTTTTCTGTGCCACTGGCGAATTCAGCCGTGAAGGTGACGGTGATTTCCGCGTCCCGCCCATGCAGCGCCGATCCCGAAATGCGGGCGTCGGAAAGCTTCACCAGCGCGGGCGGCGGCGCGGTGCGCGCCGTGATGCCGGCATCGAAGGCGGCGAACACGTCCGGCGACAGCAGCGGGCGCAAGGTGTCGCGGTCCCCCGCCACGAAGGCATTCACGATCTGGGCATAGGCCTCGCGCGCACCGGCCAGGAATTTGGGGGCGTCGAAGCTGTTGTCTGCCAGCTGGATTTCCAGGATGCCGTTGGAGGTCTGAACCGGTTGCGCCGGAGGCTGCAGCGCGTTGGGGGCCTTTGCGGGAACCGCTTGCGGCGGCGGTTCATGGCCGGTGCGGCGGCCCAATATGCTGTAGAGCCGAAAACAAACGACCCCCGCCACCATGGCGGCGACCAGAAGAACCAGTGTCTGCGAATCCGGCATTGAGGAACCTTGGTTTATGGCCGTCCCGCCCGGGGCGACCCTAACGGGCGCAAACGGGCCTGAAAAGCGCCTTTTGCCTGATGCTGCGGGCCGCTTCGCTTGTCAGCCGCGCGCGATCCATGGTAGCGCCCTGTTCCCAATTTTTTGACCGAAATTCCAAGCGAGATCGTCATGAGCAACGAAGGAACCCCTGCACCGGCCAATCCGGGCATGCCCAACCTCCAGGTGGTGGGCCAGTACATCAAGGACCTGTCCTTCGAAAATCCCGGCGCCACCGCCAATATCGCGGACCGCCCGCAGATCGAACTGGCCGTGGACCTGAACGCCGCGCGCCTGGCCGAACAGGACATGTTCGAGGTCGAGCTGAAGATCCGCGTCGATGCCAAGAATGACGGCAAGCCGCTGTTCCTGCTGGAAGTCGCCTATGCCGGCATCTTCCGCCTGAGCAATGTGATGGACACCGCCACCCAGCAGATGATCCTGCTGATCCAGGCGCCGCACATGCTGTTCCCGTTTGTGCGCCGCATCGTGTCGGACGTGGTGCGCGATGGCGGCATGCCGCCCCTGATGATCGAGCCGATCGACTTCATGCAGCTCTACCAGGCGCGCGTGGCCCAGGCGACCACCGCACCGCAAGGCACGGCCTAAGGGTCAGCTATTCCAAAGGTCCTTGCCGCCCAATTCCTTGGCGACAAAGGCGGCGTGGATTTCCAGTTCCACAACGGTAATCAGCGGCGCCAGCTTCTCGGGCCGCTGGCGTGCCGCGCGCACTTGTTCTGTGCCTTGCGCCGCCGCGATTTCCACCGGCGCCAGCATCAGGCCGCGCTGGCGGCCGCCGATCAGCTCCAGGTAGATTTCCGCCGTCAGCTGGGCGTCCAGCAACGCGCCATGCTTGGTGCGGGCCGACAGGTCCACCCCGAAGCGCTTGCACAGTTCGTCCAGTGAATAGCGCGCGCCGGGAATCTTGCGCTTGGCGATTTCGATCGTGTCGATGGCGCGCGACAAGGGAATGCGCGGACGGTTCACCCGCTCCAGCTCGGCATTGATGAACTTGATGTCGAAGCTGGCATTGTGGATCACCAGCGGCGCGTCGCCCAGGAATTCCAGGAACTCTTCCACCACATGGGCGAACAGCGCCTTGTCGGCCAGGAACTCGTTCGACAGGCCGTGCACACGCTGGGACTCGATGGGCACGTCGCGCTCGGGGTTCAGGTAGAACTGCAGGGTGCGGCCGGTGGGAATATGATCCATCAGCTCGACACAGCCGACTTCCACGATGCGATGTCCGTCGCTCGGCTCAAAGCCGGTGGTTTCGGTATCGAAAACGATCTCACGCATTCAGCTTGGCCCGCACGTCAGCAAGTATCATTTTCACCTGTTCGCGGGCGTGATCCAAGCCCTTGTCGGTCATCACGACATAATG
>CANGRN010000117.1 GCA_947455695.1 Alphaproteobacteria bacterium | reverse complement strand
GCCGACAGGGCTCGAAGGTCCCTTCACGCAAATCGGTCGCGTCGAAGCGGGCGTGGGCGTCAGCCTGACTCTGGCGGGTGAGGCCATCGCCATCCCCAAACCGGGCTATCGCCATTTCTGACGGCATGAATTTGTTGCGCCGACAAGATCGCGCTGCGGGGGCAGTGACATGAAGTCGCTCAGAGTTCTTATTGCTGCCGTGTGTTTTTTTCCTGCGGTGCGATAATCGGCATCACGGACCTGTTCTATCTGAATCAGGATCGGCCGGCGGGGCTGAATTTTTTCATTCCCATTGGCGATGCGCTGGATTTCCTGAATCTCGAGCCCAAGTAGTCCGGATGCGGTCTTAACCATTCATTCACCACGTTTTGCCAGTCTTTCCCCATGCGGAAAGCCCCGATTCTGGCGTTGCTGGTTGCTGCCCTGTCCCTTCCGGCCTTTGCCGCCGAAGAGAAGGCGGCGCATGGCGAAGCCAAGAAGGAGGGCAAGGAAGGCGAGGCCAAGAAGGGCAAGCCCGGCACCAATGTCGACATGCCCTTCCTGATGGCACCGCTGACCGATGCCGACGGCAAGCTGACCGGTTACGCCTATATCTCCACCCGTCTCACCGCGTCTTCCGAAAGCTTCGCGCTGACGGTGCGCGACAAGCTGCCCTTCATCCAGGATGTGATGGTGCGCGACGTGAACAACACGGCGGTCACCACCGCGGAGGATCCGGAAAGCGTGGATGTGCCCAAACTGGAATCGCGCCTGTTGTCGGATGCCCGCAAGGTGATCGGCGCCGACAAGGTCAAACACATCACCGTTTGCACCGTCCAGATCGCGGAGCTGCACCCGGTCCAGTCCCAGGCGCGCACCGCCCCGGCGGACCAGCCGGCCATGGACGAGCACAAGAACCCCGTCAAATCGCGCTGCGAACCCTGATATCGCACTGCAGCGAGCCGCTTTCGGGTTGCCTCATAATGCGGGTTTTGGCAGTCTTCGCGCGCCCTTGAAGCGGCGAGTCCGGCTTGTATAGCCGAGGCACCGGCCATGGGGATCGGCGCGAGCCCTTCCTCCTTTTCCGGGTGGATGCTCCCTCCGACCCAAACGAAACAACCTCTGGGGGAAGTTCATGGAATTGGAAATCGTATTGGCCTGCGGCGTGCTTGCGCTGCTGTATGGCCTCTGGACCATCAAGTCGGTTCTCAGCCTGTCGGCGGGCAATGCCCGGATGCAGGAAATCGCCGCCGCCATCCAGGAAGGCGCGGCCGCCTATCTCAATCGCCAATACACCACCATCGCCGCGGTCGGCGTGGTGATCTTTGCGCTGGCCTTCTTCGTGCTGGGCTGGCAGGTGGCCATCGGCTTCCTGATCGGCGCGGCCCTGTCGGGTGCCGCCGGTTATGTCGGCAGGTATGTCTCGGTGCGCGCCAATGTGCGTACCGCCGAAGCCTCGCGTTCGGGACTGGCCGCCGGCCTGTCGGTGGCGTTCCGCTCCGGCGCCGTCACCGGCATGCTGGTGGTGGGCCTGGGGCTGCTGGCCGTCGCCGGCTATTACGCCTTTCTCACCATGGGGCTTGGCTTCAGCCTGGAAAATACCGAGCAGAGCCGCATCATTGTGGACAGCCTTGTGGGCCTGGGCTTCGGCGCTTCGCTGATCTCCATCTTCGCGCGCCTTGGCGGCGGCATCTTCACCAAGGGCGCTGACGTGGGCGGCGACATGGTGGGCAAGGTCGAAGCGGGAATTCCCGAAGATGACCCGCGCAATCCCGCCACCATCGCCGACAATGTGGGCGACAATGTCGGCGACTGCGCCGGCATGGCGGCCGACCTGTTCGAGACTTTTGCGGTGACCACCGTGGCCACCATGGTGCTCGCCTCGATCTACTTCTCGGGCGACATCAAGGCCCAGTTGATGATCTACCCGCTGGCCATCGCCGGCATGAGCATCATCACCTCGATCATCGGCACCTTCTTTGTCCGTCTGGGCGCTTCCAAGAACATCATGGGCGCGCTGTACAAGGGTGTGATCGCCACCGTGGTTCTGTCGCTGATCGGCCTGTGGCCGCTCACCGACAAGCTGATCGGCATGGACACGGCGATCAATTCGGGCGGCATGGATTATAGCGGCATGACGCTGTTCTGGTGCGGCGTGGTCGGCCTGGCCGTCACCGGCGCGCTGATCGTCATCACCGAATACTATACCGGCACCAACTTCCGCCCGGTGCAGTCCATCGCCAAGTCGTCGGTCACCGGTCACGGCACCAACGTGATCCAGGGCCTGGCGATCTCGATGGAATCCACCGCGCCGGTGGCGCTGGTGATCTGCGCGGGCATCATCACCACCTACATGCTGGCGGGCCTGTTCGGCATCGCCATCGCGGTGTCGACGATGCTGTCGCTGGCGGGCATGGTCGTGGCGCTGGATGCCTTCGGTCCGGTCACCGACAATGCCGGCGGCATTGCCGAAATGGCCGGTCTTGAGGGCGATGTCCGCAAGACCACCGACGCGCTGGACGCGGTGGGCAACACCACCAAGGCCGTCACCAAGGGCTATGCCATCGGTTCGGCCGGTCTCGGCGCGCTGGTGCTGTTCGCCGCTTATACCCAGGACCTGAAGTACTTCGCAGCCCAGGGCACCGGCTTCTTTGCCGGGCTCGAGCTGCCGACCTTCAGCCTGTCCGATCCCTGGGTCGTGGTGGGTCTGCTGATCGGCGGTTTGCTGCCTTACTCGTTCGGCGGCATGGCCATGACGGCGGTGGGCCGTGCGGCCGGCGCGGTGGTCGAGGAAGTGCGCAAGCAGTTCCGCGAAATGCCGGGCATCATGCAGGGCACCCAGAAGCCCAACTATGCCCGCGCCGTGGACCTGCTGACCAAGGCCGCCATCAAGGAAATGGTGATCCCGTCCATGCTGCCGGTGTTCTCGCCCATCGTCCTGTTCGTGCTGGTGAACTGGATCGCGGGCAAGACCCAGGCCTTCAAAGCTGTCGGCGCCATGCTGATGGGCGTGATCGTCACCGGCCTGTTCGTGGCGGTCTCCATGACCTCAGGCGGCGGCGCCTGGGACAATGCCAAGAAGTATATCGAGGACGGCCATCACGGCGGCAAGGGCAGTGAAGCCCACAAGGCCGCGGTGACGGGCGACACGGTCGGCGATCCCTACAAGGATACCGCCGGTCCCGCCGTCAATCCGATGATCAAGATCACCAACATCGTGGCCTTGCTGCTGCTGGCAGTCCTGGCCCACATGTGTTGATCGGATCGAAGTCCAGGAAAAGGTGCGGGTGGAAACGCCCGCGCCTTTTTTTTAGATATTGCCGGGGCAGAGCTTCATGCGCTCGATCAGCCAGCGGCCGGCGGGACCCGGCGGCGCCGCGATCGGATAGACCGCCGACATGGGCAGGACCAGACCGCCCGGTGGAACATCCTCGATGGACAATTCCACCAGTTTGCCGGTGGCGATGTCATCCTTGACCGCATGCATCGGCATGCCGCCCCAGCCCAGTCCGTTCAGCAGGAAGGCGTGCTTGGCGAACAGGTCCGCCAGCCGCCAGGTGGACGGGGACAGCACGCCGAACTCTCGCCCCTTCGACAGGCTCGAGCGGTCGGTGAGAACCAGCTGCACATGCTTGGCCAGCTCGGATTTGGGGATGGTGCCCTTGATCTGCGCCAGAGGATGATCGTGAGCGGCGACCATGATCATCGCCACGCCGATCAAACGCTCGGCCGCCAGATCCGGCGGCTGGATCGGCAGGGACCCGACGATGCCCAGTCCCGCCACGCCATCCAGGACCGGCTGGTAGGCGGCGCCCAGCACTTCCACGAAAAGCCGCAGCGGCGTGCCGGGAAACTTCACCCGGAATTCCTTGGCGGCCTCGGTCATCGCCCCGATGGGAAACAGCACATCCACCACCACGGACAATTCGGGCTCCAGCCCCGACGCCATGCCCTTGGCGCGGGCCTTCATGCCGTCCACGCCCGAGGTGATGGCGCGGGCATCCGCCAGCAGCACCGCGCCTTCCGGCGTCAGCGCCGGATAGCGCCCGGAGCGGTCGAACAGGGAGACGCCGATCTGGCCTTCCAGGCTGCTGACCAGTTCGCTGACCACCGACTGGGCCCGGTGCAGCTTGCGGGCGGCGGCGGAAAAGCTGCCTTCATCGACAGAGGCGATAAAGGCCCGCAATTGGTCGAGGGAAACGCCGTCGAGCATGGGAATTCCTATATATCGGCACAGCCGATGGTATCATTCGGAATATAGCTAGTTTTCCAATGGATTGGAAAGCACCAAATTCCCTGTTGCCGGGATGTCCGGCAGCCATTTGGAGGGCCTATCCCATGAAACTGTTGCACCTCGATTCCAGCATTCTCAGCGGCAATTCCACCAGCCGCCAGCTCACGGCCGCCATCGTCGGCGAAGTGGTGAAAAAGACGCCCGGGGTGGACGTGACCTATCGCGACCTGTCGGCGCAGCCGCTGTCGCACCTGTCGGGCGAGCTGTTCGCGGCGCGCCAGGGCACGGTGCCGGAATCGCCGGAGACCCAGAAGGATGTCGCCGCCAGCGAGGCGGTGCTGGAGGAATTCCTGGCCGCCGACACCGTGGTGATCGGCGCGCCGATGTACAATTTCGGCATCTCGACCCAGCTCAAGGCCTGGATCGACCGCATCGCCGTGGCCGGCAAGACGTTCCGCTATGGACCGAACGGCCCCGAAGGCCTGGCCGGCAACAAGCATGTGATCATCGCCATTTCGCGCGGCGGTCTGTACGGCGCGGGCACGCCGGCTGCGGGCCTTGAACATGCGGAGTCCTATCTGCGCGCGGTGTTTAGCTTCCTGGGTGTCACCAACCTGGAAATCGTCCTGGCCGAAGGCCTGGCGATCCCCGACCAGCGCGAAAAGGTGATCCAGGGCGCGCTGAAGGCTGTCACAGAACTACGCGCTGCATAAAGGGTCCGACTGGATGAAAACCAAAAGGCGCGGAGGTTAATCTCCGCGCCTTTTCATTCTATCGGCAGTTCGAACGGCCCGGCCGGCAGATTGGTGGCATCGGTCAGGGTGCAGACCGGACTGTCGCCCCAGCAGTAGCGTACCCGGCTTCCGCTGCCGGTCAGAGACACGGAATTTCCCGACAGGCTCGCCTGCGCCCAGCGGCAGGACTTGGCATCGCACAGCTCAAACGCATTGGGCGGGCCATTGTACGCGGCGAGCGAGCCGGTCACGTCGCGGAACGACACCGTCACCGCATCGCCGCTGCGCTTCGCCGACACCGCGCGCGGACCGGATGGCGCAAGGGTTTCGCCATAGACCTGGTGGCGCGCCGCGATGGACAGGCGGCGGCCGATTTCCTGCTTGTTCGGCGGATGCAGGTTCTTGGCATCACCAATATCGAAGGCCACCACCAGCGCCGCGTTCGTGTCGGCCTCCACGGTCTTGCGCTGGGCCTCGCGCACCTCCGACCACAGCGACTCCGTGGGCACGGTCGGCACCGGCCCATAGTTGGGAATCTGCACGATCAAAAAGGGCAGGCCGGCGCCGAACTGCGCCCGCCAGTCCGACATCAGGGCCGTCAGTCCTTCCTGATAATGCCTGGCGAAGTACAGATTGGATTCGCCCTGGTACCAGATCGCGCCTTTCACGCCATACGATCCGATGGGCGCGATCATGCCGTTATATTGCAGCCCGATGCCGTGCATCGGCCCCCAGGGAATCTGCGGCGCGATCAGCGTGTCCACCGTCTTGTAGCGCCAGGACTGGTCCAGCAGGATTTTGCTGCCGTCGCCCAGCACAATCGCGCGGCTTTCCGCCGGTCCCGACAGGCCGCAATTCTTCCAGCTGCAGAACACATTGACGGTGACGCT
>CANGRN010000116.1 GCA_947455695.1 Alphaproteobacteria bacterium | reverse complement strand
CTTTATATCGCGGGCGCCATCACCGAGCCGCCCAAGACCATTCTCTTCTCCGGCCTGGAGTCGCGCGACGCCGCCGCCGTCACCGGCAAGCTGGACGGCATGGCCGTCAAGTATGACGTCAAGGACGGCGGCACCATCCTGGTGCCGGCCGACCAGGTCACCAAGCTGCGCATGGCGCTGGCCCAGGACAATCTGCCGGCCGCCGGCGTGGGCTACGAGATTTTCGACAAGTCGGACGCCTTCGGCACCACCGCCTTCGTCCAGAACATCAATCACCAGCGTGCCCTGGAAGGCGAACTGTCGCGTTCGATGCAGACCATCGAAGGCATCCAGGCCGCCCGGGTGCATTTGGTGGTGCCCGAGCAGCAGGTTTTCGCGCGCAACGAGCAGCAGCCCAGCGCTTCGGTGGTCCTGAAGACCGCCGGCAAGCTGGACCGCGGTCAGGTCCAGGCCATCCAGCATCTGGTGGCCGCCGCCGTGTCCGGCCTTTCGGCCGACCGCGTCGCCATAGTTGACGACCGCGGCAATCTTCTGGCGGGCGGCGACGACAAGTCGGGCCCCGACGCCCTGGCCCGCAACCAGGATGAAGACACCACCAATTACGAAAACAGCCTGCGCCAGCGGGTCGAAGCCATCGTCACCTCGATTGTCGGCGCCGGCCATGTGCAGGTCCAGGTCGCGGCCGACATCAATTACAATCACACCCAGACCACCAGCGAATCCTACGACCCGGAATCCAAGGTGGTGCGCTCGACCCAGACCGTCGAACAGAATGCCGTCAACACCAGCGGCGCCGGCGGCGGCGCGGCCGTGTCGGTCGCCAACGCCCTGCCGGGCGGCGCCGCCAGCGGCGGCGGCGATGCGACCAAGGACACGTCGGGCCGCACCGAGGAGACCACCAACTACGAAATCTCCAAGAAGGTCACGACTTCCACGGTCGATGGCGGCGACATCAAGAAGGTGTCGGTCGCGGTCGTGGTGGACGGCTCGGGCGAAACCGCCGCCACCTACAAGCCGCGCAGCGCCGAGGAAATGGCCAAGATCACCGCGCTGGTGAAGTCGGCGATGGGCTTCGATGCCGCGCGCGGCGACCTGGTGCAGGTCACCAACATGCCCTTCGCCCGCATGGAAGCGGCCGTGGGCACCGAAGCGCCCAAGCCGCTGCTGGGCCTGGACGCCTCCTACTGGTTCAAGATCATCGAAGCGGCGATCCTGTGCGTCACCGCCCTGCTGATCGGCCTGTTCGTCGCAAAACCCCTGATAAACCGGGTTTTTGCCGCGCAGAACGCCGCGGCTGGTGGCCCCTCGCAGATCGCCAATGCCTCGCCGGTCGCCGGCGCGCTGGCCGCCCCGTCCGGTGAAGCCTATGCCCAGACGCAGACCGACGGCACGCCGGCGCTGCCCGCGCCCTCGCCCATCGACATCAGCCGCATCGACAACCAGGTGCGCGACAACTCCGTCAAAAAAGTCGGTGAAGTGGTTTCCGCGCACCCCGAAGAAGCGCTGGCGATCATCCGCACCTGGCTGCATCAACCGGTCTAAACCATGGCAAAAGCTGCGAAACCCGCCGTCAAGGATGATGTCCGCGCCCTCACAGGGGCGGAGCGTGCCGCCGTCATCATGCTTTCGCTGGGCGAAGAAAATTCCGAGCAGATCTGGAAGATGATGGACGAAGAGGAGATCAAGGAAATCTCCCAGGTGATGTCCAATCTGGGTTCGGTCTCCTCCACCGTGATCGAAAAGCTGCTGGTGGATTTCGTCGGCCAGATGTCGGGCACCGGCTCGATCATGGGTTCGTATGAATCCACAGAGCGCCTGCTGGCGCGCATGCTGCCGGGCGAAAAGGTCGGCAACATCATGGAAGAAATCCGCGGCCCCGCGGGCCGCACCATGTGGGACAAGCTGGCCAATGTGAACGAGACCGTTCTGGCCAACTATCTCAAGAACGAATATCCCCAGACCGTCTGCGTCGTGCTGTCCAAGATCAAGTCGGAACATGCCGCGCGCGTGCTGGGCGCCCTGCCCGAGGAATTCGCGCTGGAAGTGGTGCAGCGCATGCTGCGCATGGAAAGCGTGCAGAAGGACATCCTGGACAAGGTCGAACAGACCCTGCGCGTGGAATTCATGTCCAACCTGGCGCGCACCGCCAAGCGCGACGCCCATGAGCAGATGGCCGAAATCTTCAACAATTTCGACCGCCAGACCGAAAGCCGCTTCATCACCGCCCTGGAAGAACGTTCGCGCGACAGCGCCGAACGCATCAAGGCGCTGATGTTCACCTTCGAGGACCTGTCCAAGCTGGATCCGGGTTCGATCCAGACCCTGCTGCGCAATGTCGAGAAGGACAAGCTGGGCCTGGCGCTGAAGGGCGCCACCGACGGGTTGCGCGACGTGTTCTTCTCCAACATGAGCGAACGCGCCGGCAAGATCCTGCGCGACGACATGGAAGCCATGGGCCCAGTGCGCCTGAAGGATGTGGACGAGGCGCAGATGCGCATGGTCAACGTCGCCAAGGACCTGGCCAACAAGGGCGAAATCATGATCGCCGGCGGCAGCGCCGAAGACGAGCTGGTGTACTGATGAGCCCCTCGTCCAAGAATACCGCCCGCAAGTTCACCTTCGACACCGAGTTCCTGGGTGCGGAAAGCCGTCCGGCCCCTGCCGCGCACGCCCGCCAGAAAAAGACCCTCACCAACGAGGAACTGGAAAATCTGCAGGCCGCCGCCCGCAGCGAAGGCGAAAACAATTCCCAGGTCCGCGCCGCCGAGGCTTTGGAACGCACCATCGCCGCCCTCACCATCTCGGTGCGCGCCGCGCTGGACACCAGCCATGCCGAAGTCGAAGCGCTGCGCGATGAAGCCGCCCGTCTCGCGCTGGCCATGGCCAGGAAGATCGCGCCCGCCGCGCTGGCCGCCCTGCCCGCCGGGGACGTGGAAATCGCCCTGCGCCAGGCCATGCACCAGGCCATCGGCGAACCGCGCATCACCTTGCGCGCCGCCCCGGCCGTGACCGAGGTTCTGGAACCGCGCCTGGCCGATATTGCCCATGAAGAAGGCTATGAAGGCCGCGTCATGGTCGCTGCCGATGCCACCATGACCGGCGGCGACTGCCGCATCGAATGGCGCGGCGGCGGTGCCGAGCGCAGCGAACAGATCATCGAAGATGCGCTGACCGCGCTGATTTCCCGCCGCTTCTCTTCCACTGTGAAAGGATAATTCCCATGGCGACCGACAATGTCGATCTGCCCGATCTGAGCCAGGAAGCCGCCCCCGGCACCGCCGCCGCGCTGCTGAACAACGACGCCCCGACCGAAGCGGCGCCCAAGCATTCCGCCGCCGACCTGGAAGCGGTGTTCGATGTCCCCGTCACGGTCAGCGCCGTCCTGGGCAAGAGCTCGATGGAAGTCAGCCAGCTGCTCAAGCTGGGCAAGGGCACCATCGTGGAGCTGGACCGCAAGGTCGGCGAAGCCATCGACATCTATGTGAATGACCGCCTGGTTGCGCGCGGCGAAGTGGTGCTGGTCGAAGACCGCCTGGGCATCACCATGACGGAAATCATCAAGGCCGGTTCCGGCTCTTAAGACCAGATTTTGAAGGACTAAAGCCATGCGTCTACTCATTGTCGGAAGCTTGCAGGGCCAGATCGGCCTGGCCACCAAGATCGCCATGGACAAGGGGGCGAAAGTCACCCATGCCGCGGATATCGAGCAGGCCCTGGCCACCTTGCGCGGCGGCGTCGGCGCGGACCTGGTGTTCTGCGATGTGTCGCTGGATATTTCTTCCCTGGTGCGGGGCCTGGCCGCGGAGCGCATCTGCACTCCGGTGGTGGCCTGCGGCATCGGCACCGACACAAGCCGCGCCGTGGCCGCCATTCGCGCCGGCGCCAAGGAATATCTGCCCCTGCCCGCCGACGCCGAACTGATCGCGGCGGTGCTGGCGGCGGTGGCCGACGAATCCCACCAGCTGGTGCATGAAGACGAAGCCATGACGGCGGTGCTGTCGCTGGCCGACCAGATCGCCGGCAGCGAAGCCTCGATCCTGATCACCGGCGAAAGCGGTACGGGTAAGGAAGTGCTGGCGCGCTATGTCCATCGCAAGTCGGCCCGCGCCGACAAGCCCTTCATCTCGGTCAACTGCGCCGCCATCCCGGAAAACCTTCTGGAATCGGAACTGTTCGGCCACGAGAAGGGCGCCTTCACCGGCGCCATCGCGCGGCGCATCGGCAAGTTCGAGGAAGCCAATGGCGGCACCCTGCTGCTGGACGAAATCAGCGAAATGGATGCCCGCCTGCAGGCCAAGCTGCTGCGCGCCATCCAGGAACGCGAGATCGACCGCGTCGGCGGCACCAAGCCGGTCAAGGTAGATATCCGCATCATTGCCACGTCGAACCGTGACCTGGCCGAAGCGGTCAAGCACGGCACCTTCCGCGAGGACTTGCTGTACCGCCTGAACGTGGTGAACCTGCGCATTCCGACGCTGCGCGAGCGTCCCAAGGATATTCGCGCCTTGTCGCACCACTTCGCGCGCAAATATGCCGAAGCCAATGGCGTGCCCTATCGCATGATCTCGTCCCAGACCGAGCGCCTGCTGCTGGGTCATGTCTGGAAGGGCAATGTCCGCGAACTGGAAAACACCATCCACCGCGCCGTGCTGCTGGCCAACGGCCCCGACATCTCGCCGGAAGCCATCCGCCTGCCCGACGGCAGCCAGGTCGGCGCCGCATCCACGACGATGCAGCAGAATCCCAGCGTCCAGAGCGCGGTGGTGTCCGCCGCCGCCGTCACCCGCGGGCTTGTGGGGCGCACCGTCAGCGATGTGGAGCGTGACCTGATCCTGGACACGCTGGACCATTGCCTGGGCAACCGCACCCATGCCGCCAACATCCTGGGCATCTCCATCCGCACCCTTCGCAACAAGCTGCGCGAATATTCGGACTCCGGTCTGAGCATTCCCAGCCATGGCGAACAGCGGATGGCGGGTTAAGCCACCGAACTTGCGTAAGCGGCTGGCGAAGAATTCGCCGGCCCTGAAAATGAAAGCTTAGAATGAGCGATATCGGCACCACGACCACGGGCTTCGACTTCTCGCCCGCCAAGATTTTCGGCTTCATCAAGAAGTCGGATCTGGGCCTGGCCATCGGCATCATGGCCATCCTGGTGGTCCTGATCCTGCCATTGCCCACCTGGCTGCTAGACGTCAGCCTGGCCTTTTCGCTGAGCTTCTCGATCCTGATCCTGATGACGGCGGTGTTCATTCGGAAACCGCTGGAATTCAGCTCTTTCCCCACCATCCTGCTGCTGACCACCATGATGCGGCTGGCGCTGAACCTAGCGTCCACCCGCCTGATCCTAGGCCATGGCAATGAAGGCACCGCCGCCTCCGGCTATGTCATTCAAGCCTTCGGCAAGCTGATCATGCAGGGCAACTTCGTCATCGGGCTGATCGTCTTTGCCATCCTGGTGATCGTGAATTTCATCGTCATCACCAAGGGTTCGGGCCGTATCGCCGAAGTCGCCGCCCGCTTCAGCCTGGACGCCATGCCCGGCAAGCAGATGGCGATCGACGCCGACCTGTCGGCCGGCCTGATCGACGAAAAGGAAGCCAAGCTCCGCCGCAAGACCATCGAGGCGGAATCCAATTTCTTCGGCGCGATGGACGGCGCCAGCAAGTTCGTGCGCGGCGATGCCATTGCCGGCCTGCTCATCGTGGGCATCAACATCGTCGGCGGCATCATCATCGGCGTGGCCCAGAAGGGCATGAGCTTCATCGACGCCACGCACACCTTCACCCTGCTCACGGTGGGTGATGGCCTTGTGTCGCAGATGCCGGCCCTGATCGTG
>CANGRN010000115.1 GCA_947455695.1 Alphaproteobacteria bacterium | reverse complement strand
GGGTGTTCGGCAGGGTGGCGGAAAGCTTGTCGGCGCGCTTTTCCAGCGCCTCGGCCGTCATCAGGTACAGCAGCTGGTCGCCCTGGGCGCGCGTCTCCGCAGCCAGCACGCGCAGCTTGGCCGCCACCGACAACAGATTCCGCAAGTCCCGTGCATGCACCGCATACGCCATGGGGCAAATAACGTGCGCCCTTCGCGAAGGCAGCAGCAAAGCGCGGTTTTTGGTAAAGGTTGGGTGAAATGAGGACTGCAAAAGCGCCGATGCCGTCTCGCGGGCCTTGTAATTGCTGCACTGCACCATAATATCTGGATGGCCGATATGTGGCGGAAACTGGTGGCGCTGATGCGGTTTGATGGATTTGGCCTCGGGGTGAAGACCAACCCCCTCACGCCCCGCGCCACCCCGCGGGTGACCCCGCTGGCCGAAGCGCCGTTCGCGCCCAATCCCGGCAACCTGCGCATGTTCCGCTATCTGCCGCGCGGCCTGAAGGCCGGTGCGCCCTTGGTGGTGGTGCTGCATGGCTGCGGCCAGACCGCGGCCGGTTATGACCAGGGGGCGGGCTGGTGCCAGTTGGCCGACAGCCTCGGCTTTGCCGTGCTGGCGCCCGAGCAGAAGGCGGTCAACAACCCCAATACCTGTTTCAACTGGTTCAACCCGGAAGACATTACCCGCGGCCAGGGCGAAGCAGCCTCCATCGCCGCCATGATCCAGACCGTGATCGAAACTCACCGGCTCGATGCGGGCCGGGTCTTCATCACCGGACTGTCGGCCGGCGGGGCGATGGCCTCGGTGATGCTGGCCAATTATCCCGAACGGTTTGCCGGCGGCGCAATCATCGCCGGGCTCCCCTTCGGTGCGGCCGCCAATGTGCGCGACGCGCTGGAAAGCATGCGGACTGCGCCTTTGAAAACGCCGCAGCAGTGGGGCGATGCGGCGCGCGCGGCATCGGATTATCGCGGTCCCTGGCCCCGCATCTCCATCTGGCACGGCGCCGCCGACATGGTCGTGAATATCAGCAACGCCCAGGCCAGCGTGGCGCAATGGGCCGATCTGCACGAGCTTTCGCTCGCCGCCGCCAGGCAGGAAATGGTGGACGGCGCGGTTCGCCTGCGCTGGGACAGCCGGCTGGAGGTCTATACCCTGCAGGCCCTTGGTCATGGCACGCCGATCGACTCGACCGATGTGGGCCAGCCCGGGCCCTTCATCATCGATACCGGCATTTCCTCCACCCGCCGCATCGCGGAGTTCTGGGGATTGATCCCGGCGGCGGCCTCCAGGCCCAAGCCGGCCCCGGCACGCATGCCGCCTTCGCCGCAGCCGGTGCTGCCGCAAATCGAAGAGGTGCTGGCGCCGCAATCCGCCCAGCCCCCGCAGGCGCAAGTGGTGGAAGGCCTGATCCGCCGCGCGCTGAAGGCTGCGGGTCTTCTGCGCTAGATCCGTCCCAGCAGGATCAGGATCAGTACGATCAGCAGGACAAGGCCCAATCCGCCGGACGGGCCATAGCCCCAGCCGGAGGAATAGCCCCACATGGGCACAGATCCCAGGACCGCAAGGATCAGCACGATCAGCAATATCAGGCGCAGCATGGGATTCTCCCTTTATTATTTGGGGGTAACGCGCCAGTTCCGCCTAAGTTCAAGGCAAAGGCGCAGCTAGCGTTCCGTTGAAGGGCTGCGGTACGCTGGGGCCATGTCCGAACCTGCTTCCGTCATCGACACCCGCCGCCACCAGATGTTTCCGCATCTGGACGATCACGATTTTTCACGCCTGTGCCGCTTCGGCCAGGTCCGCACGTTTGCCGGCGGCACGCCGATCATGAAGGCGGGCGAAGTGGCCGACGGCCTGGCCTTTGTTCTCAAGGGCAATATCGCGGTGCGCCAGGGCGGAGCGGTGTCGCAGCGCGAGCCTATCGTCACCCACGGTCCCGGCAGCTTCCTGGGCGAACTGGCACAACTGTCCGACCGCCCCGCGCTGGTGGATGCCAATGCCGAAGGCGAAGTGGAAGCCATCATCGTGCCGGCGCAGCGTTTGCGCGACGTGCTGGTGCAGGAAGCCGAGCTGGGCGAGCGCATCATGCGCGCCCTGATCCTGCGCCGCGTCGGCCTTTTGCAGGCGGGCCAGGCCGGCCCGATCCTGATCGGGCCATTCGGCAGCAGCGACATGCTGCGGCTGGAAAATTTCCTCACCCGCAACGGCCATCCGCACCGTGCGCTGGATTCGGTCAATGACGGCTGCGCCCAGACCCTGCAGGCCCGGTTCGCCATCCAGACCGAGCATCTGCCGATCGTGCTGTGTCCCGATGGCCGCATCCTGCGCAATCCCAGCGAGAGCGAGCTGGCGCGCTGCATTGGCCTGCTGCGCTCCATCGATCCCGAAACCATCTATGACGCCGCCATTGTCGGTGCGGGCCCTGCGGGGCTGGCGGCGGCGGTCTATGCCGCCTCCGAAGGGCTTTCGACACTGGTGCTGGATTGCCGCAGCTTTGGCGGCCAGGCGGGCGCCTCTTCGCGCATCGAGAATTACCTGGGCTTTCCCACCGGCATTTCGGGGCTGGCTCTGATGGCGCGCGCCTACAACCAGGCGCAGAAGTTCGGCGCCGAGATCGCCATTCCCGATGAAAGCAGGACCTTGGCGCAGGGCGGTTCGCCGTTCCAGATCACCCTAGGTAATGGTGAAACCGTGCAGGCGCGCAGCGTGGTGCTGGCCAGCGGCGCGCGCTATCGCCGCCTGGATATTCCCAACCTGTCGGAGTTCGAAGGCAGCTGCGTGCATTACTGGGCCAGCGCCGTGGAGACGCGGCTGTGCGCCGGGCAGGACGTGGCGCTGGCGGGCGCCGGCAATTCGGCGGGTCAGGCCGTGGTGTTCCTGGCGGGCAAGGTGAAAAAGCTCTGGATGGTGGTGCGCGGCAAGGACCTGGAAAGCACCATGTCCCAGTATCTGGTGGACCGCATCCGCGCGCTGCCCAATGTCGAAGTGGTGACCCGCACCGAGATTTGCGGCTTTGAAGGCGAAGAGGGCGCACTGAAGAAAGTGCGCTTCCGCAACCGCGACAGCGGCGAGGAAGAAAGCTGCGATATCGCGCATGTGTTTTCGTTCATCGGTGCCGAGCCCAACACCGACTGGCTGGCCGGTTCGGGCATCGCGTTGGACGATAACGGCTTTGTCGTCACCGGCGCGGGCAATGACCATTTCCTGGCCACCAACCGCGAAGGCATCTTCGCGGTGGGCGATGTGCGCTGCGGCTCGGTCAAGCGGGTGGCGGCGGCGGTGGGCGAAGGTTCGACCGTGGTCTCGGCCATCCATGCCTATCTCGCCCGTCAGCGCAACGCGATGGCGGAAGCCGCCCAATGAGCCAGGACTTCTGCGCCCATCTGGACACCATTCAAAAGGTCACGCCCGGCAGCAAGGGCTGCGAGGAATGCCTGGGCCTGGGCTGGGAATGGTTTCACCTGCGGGTCTGCCGCACCTGCGGCCATGTCGGCTGCTGCGACCAGTCGCGCGGCAAGCATGCCACCAAACATTTCCACCGCACCAAGCATCCGATCATCGAGGGCTATGATCCCCCCGAGGGCTGGGGCTGGTGCTATGTCGAAGAAGTGATGTTCGATCTGGGCCCGAATGTTACGGCACAGATCGGCCCCATTCCGCGTTACTATTAGCCCCACCTATAGAGGACGCCATGCACGAGAAAATCCGCGAAGGCTTTGACGTATTCCTGCATGATGGGGAGAAGAGCTTCGGCGCCGTGCGCCAGGTCCGCAAGAACGAGCTGGTGGTCTATGTCGAGAATGCCGGCGATTTCGAAATCCCCTTCAGCGCCATCAAGGATGCCGAAGCCGAGAAGGTGATCCTGGATTCCGCCAAGCTTGATCCCAGGCTGAAGGACGCTATCCGCCGGGCGCACACGGGCGAAGACCCGCGTATTCCATAAGAAAATTGTTTGGGGGGGAACTGATGAGGAAATTTCTTTTGTGCCTGGCGCTGCTGGCGCTGGCAGCGCCTGCGAATGCGCGCGAGGTCTGGACCAAGGACCAGGCCAACGCCTGGTACGGCAAGCAGAAATGGCTGGTGGGCAGCAACTATATTCCCGCCGACGCCATCAACCAGCTGGAGATGTGGCAAGCAGACAGCTTCAATCCGGCCCAGATCAACAAGGAGCTGGGCTGGGCGCAGGGCCTGGGCATGACCACCATGCGGGTGTTCCTGCATGACGCGCTGTGGGCGCAGGACGCGGCCGGCTTCAAGAAGCGCATGGACACCTTCCTGGCGATCAGCGCCAAACACGGCATCAAGCCGCTGTTCGTGCTGTTCGACAGCTGCTGGGACCCCAACTACAAGCTTGGCCCCCAGCATCCGCCGATCCCCGGCGTGCACAATTCCGGCTGGGTGCAATCGCCCGGCGCCAAGTCGCTGGCGGACCCAGCGCAATATGCGCGGCTGGAAGCCTTTGTGAAGGGCGTGGTCGGCGCCTTCGCGCACGACGATCGCATCCTGGGCTGGGATGTGTGGAACGAGCCTGACAACACTAATGGCAGCTCCTATCAGGACACCAGCCAGGCGCGTTACGATCAGGTCGCCTTCCTGCTGCCGAAGGTATTCGAATGGGCGCGCTCGGCCGATCCGTCACAGCCGCTGACCAGCGGCATCTGGCATCACGATCACTGGGAGAACCTGGCCAGCCTCAACAGCGTGGAGAAGACCCAGCTTACCCAGTCCGACGTGATCAGCTTCCACGATTACAGCTGGCCGGAAACCTTCGAGGCGCGGGCGAAATCGCTGGAGACCTATGGCCGTCCCGTCATCTGCACCGAATATATGGCGCGGGGCGCAGGCTCGACCTTCGATGCCATCCTGCCCATCGGCAAGAAGCGCAACGTCGGCATGATCAATTGGGGCTTCGTCAACGGCAAGACCCAGACCGACATGCCCTGGGACAGCTGGCAGCGGCCTTATACCCTGCGGCCGCCGACCCTGTGGTTCCACGATATCTTCCGCGCCGACGGTACGGCGTACCGGGCGCGCGAGATCGCCATCATAAAAAGGCTGAGCGCGGCGCCCAAAACCATCGTGCCAGCCGAATAGATCACTTCCATGGTGTGGGCTCCGGGATGAAGTCGGTGGGTGCCTCGGCATGCTCCGAGCCGAAGTCGGCCGGCGAGACGATTTCCAGATATTCCATGTCGGGGGAGTAATCGAACAGGTAGTGCACCATGCCGGGGCGCTGGTGCACCACATCGCCTTCTTCGACGAGGGTGACCTTGTCCTCGTACATGAACTTGGCCCAGCCCTTCATCATCACCACGATCTGGAAGTCGCAGACGTGATAATGCCAGCCGGTGCCTTTGGTGGGCGGTTCATTGGCCTTCACCAGATGGGCGATCACCTTGCCGTTGGTGGCGCCGGCGATGCCCAGATCACGGTACAGGAAGAAGTCGCGCAAGCCGCCGCGCTTGAATTCGGTATCGCCCGGTTTGACATGGCTGAAGAAGGTGCTGGTCGGCTCCTGGCCCATCGCGAACTCCTTTGCTGCGCCGCATCATTAAGGCACCAAACCGGGACCTTGGAAAGAGCCAATAAAAAATGGATTTTCCGCACGATTCTGGGGCAGGCCGCCGAAAAAATGTGCGCCGCAACAGACGGCTAGGGGGTGGCGCCCATCGCTGTGACGCCCTGGGCTTTCCATATCGGGACCGCCGCGGGCGCGGTGATGAAGCTCAAAAAGGCCTGGGCATTCCCCGCGTCCCTGCTGGCGGCCGCGATGCCGCCGGCAAAGTCCACGCTGGCGCCAGACACTTCCGGCACCGGTCCAGCCAGCGCCACATCCTTGTTCGCCATCAGTTCGGGCATCATCTGC
>CANGRN010000114.1 GCA_947455695.1 Alphaproteobacteria bacterium | reverse complement strand
CTGGCGTTCCGCCGCGCGGTCCAGTCGCAGCAGCCCTAATGCGCAGGCGCAGCCCATAGCGACAGCGTATGGGCGGGCGGTACTAAAAAGATTACTGGCAGGTGTGAATCTTTAGACCGGGTGGCAGCTTGGTCGCCGCATCGCCGCACGCCACGTTCAGCTGCTTCTGGGTCAATCCTTTGACCTTGGTCAGGTCGGTGCCCAGAAAGGACGTAATCGAGGTGCCCGCGCCGGTCAGGTCGGCGCCGTCCATTTTCGCGCCGGCCAAATTGGCGCCAGACAGTTCGGCGCCCCGGAAGCTGACGCCGGTGAAGTTCGCAAAGGACATGCACATCAAGGTGGCGTTGGCGCCGGTGAAATCGGCTCCGTGCAGGTCATGTTCCTTGACGCAGGTGTTGGTCAGGTCGGCGCCAGCCAGGTTGCAGCCCACGCAGTCCACGATGCCGCCATGGATTTTCGCCACGGCGGCAGGGTCCGCCGCGCGGGCGGAAATGGCCAGAAGCCAAAGACAGAGCAGGGCAAGGGCGGCACGCATGGCGGCAAAGTGGGGCCGCGAAGGTTACCAAATGGTTGAAATGGCGCCCGGGAAGCCTTTCCACGCCGCAACGGGAACGGGCAGCCACCCGGTATCGTTATCGCTGCGATGCAAAAGGATGTCCCCGACCCGGCCCTGAAATTGCGTGCCCTGGCGGCGCAGTTGCGGGCGCACGCGGCAGAGACGTCGATCGGGCATTTCCGGCACAAGTTCGAGATCGCGGCGTCCGAGCTGGAAGAGCAGGCCGTGGATGCCGAAAGCCGCGCACGGTTCCGCGAAACGCGGAAGCTGGCGTCCTAGATCTCGCGACAGGGGAAGCGGTCGCGGATGTTGGCGTTGAAATAGGCACCGAGCGATTTCGAAAACAGCAGGCTGTCATAAACCTCCTCCGGCACATCGGCGTAAACAATGGTGCGCCCGGAATCACGGAACGTCGCGATCAGGGTGTGGGCATCGGGATCGTAGCTCACCTGCTCGATGGCGCTGGATTGCACATAGGTCATGGATTCGTAACGAAAAAAGGCGCGGATTGCTCCGCGCCTTTTTGAGACGGAATGCCGGATTATTTCAGGAACAGCACGCCCCTAGGAACAACCGGAAGTCGAGCCGCAGGTGTTGCACTTCATGCAGGTGCCGTTGCGCACCAATGTGAAGTTGCCGCACGCGCCGCAATTGTCCCCTTCAAACCCCTTGAGCCGGGCTTCTGCCGCGCGCGCCGCGCGGGTATCGCGCGCCGCCGGCTTGATGTGCATCGCCGCTTCCAGGCTGGCGACCTGGGCGCTGACGGTGTTGAGCGTGGCTTCCACCCCGGCGCGGATTTCCGACAGGTCCAGGTGCACGTCATTGTCGGCTTCGAAATGGCCGAACTGCTGCTCTTCCTCGTCATGCGCCAGCATCTTGGGGGCTGCGCCGCCCTTGACCATGGCGATCTGGGTGCGGCCGCGCAGGTAACCGCTGGAGGCCAGCTTGGTGATGGCCACTTCCTGGCTGCCGCTGTTGCCGCCATTGCCCAGATCCTCGTCGGCCGAGGGCACGACATGGGCCAGGTCGGTGCGGCCCAGGTACGACACGCCCAGCTCGCGGAAGATGTAATCCAGCACACTGGTGGCGTTCTTGATGGAATCGTTGCCGATCACCAGGCCCGCGGGCTCGAAGCGGGTGAAGGTGAAGGCCTCGACGAACTCCTCCAGCGGCACGCCATATTGCAGGCCCACCGAGATGGCGATGGCGAAATTGTTCATCAGGCTGCGGAAGGCGGCGCCTTCCTTGTGCATGTCGATGAAGATTTCGCCCAGACGGCCGTCCTCATATTCGCCGGTGTGCAGATAGACCTTGTGGCCGCCCACGATGGCCTTCTGGGTATAGGACTTGCGGCGATGGGGCAGCTTTTCGCGTTCGTGGCTGCGCACCTTCTCGATGACGCGTTCCACGATGCGTTCGGTGACCACCTGCTGGGACACGCGCGGCGCTTCGGGCAGCGCGTCGTCTTCTTCCTCGTCGGCAAATGCGAAGACCTGGCTGGCCAAGGGCTGGCTCAGCTTGGAGCCGTCGCGGTACAGGGCGTTGGCCTTCAGGCCCAGCTTCCAGCTCAGCATATAGGCTTCGCCGCATTCGCTGACGGCGGCGCTGTTGGCCATGTTGATGGTCTTGGAGATGGCGCCCGAGATGAAGGGCTGCACCGCCGCCATCATGCGGATATGGGCTTCCACGCTCAGCGAACGCTTGCCGATGCGCCCGCAGGGATTGGCGCAGTCGAACACCGGCAGGTGCTGTTCCTTGAGGTAGGGCGCGCCTTCCAGGGTCATGGCGCCGCAGACATACATGTTGGCGGCGTCGATATCGGCCTTGGAGAAGCCCAGGGACTTAAGCATGTCGAAGTCGGGCGCATCCAGCGCGGCGACGTCGAGCTTCAGCACGTCGGTGCAGAATTTGGTGCCGAAGGTGTACTTGTTGAAGACAAAGCGGATGTCGAAGGCCGCTTCCAGCGCCGCCTCGATCTGGCCGATCTGTTCTTCGCCAAAACCCTTGCCGCGCAGGGCGTCGTAATTGATGCGGCCGGAATAGTCTTCCAGCGTGCCATGGCCCACCGCATAGGCGACGATGGCGTCGATCTCCTGCTGGCCATAGCCCAGGTTGGACAGGGCTTCGGGCACGCAGCGATTGATGATCTTGAAATAGCCGCCGCCCGCCAGGGTCTTGAACTTGACCAGGGCGAAGTCCGGCTCGACGCCGGTGGTGTCGCAGTCCATCACCAGGCCGATCGTGCCGGTGGGCGCGATCACGGTGGCCTGGGCGTTGCGGAAGCCATGCTCCTTGCCCAGCTTCAGGGCGTTGTCCCATGCCTTCTTGGCGGCTTCGGCCAGCGGGCCGTCGCTGACGGCCTTGTGGTCCAGCGCCACGGGCAGGGTGGCAAGCTTTTCATAGCCGGCCGCTTCGCCATGCGCGGCGCGGCGGTGATTGCGCACCACCCGCAGCATCGCGTCCTTGTTGGCGGCATATTCGGGGAACGAGCCCAGCTCGCCCGCCATTTCGGCCGAGGTGGCATAGGACACGCCCGTCATCAGCGCGGCGATGGCGCCGGCGATGGCGCGGCCTTCGCGGCTGTCATAGGGAACGCCGGCGCTCATCAAGAGCCCGCCGATATTGGCATAACCCAGGCCGAGGGTGCGGTAGTCGTAGGAAAGCTGCGCGATTTCCTTGGAGGGGAACTGCGCCATCAGCACCGAGATTTCCAGCACGATGGTCCACAGCCGCACGGCATGTTCGAAACCTTCCACGTCGAAGGTCTTGATGCCGTCGCCCTTGCGGAACGCCATCAGGTTCAGCGACGCCAGGTTGCAGGCGGTGTCGTCCAGGAACATGTATTCGCTGCAGGGATTGGAGGCGCGGATTTCGCCGCCCGCCGGGCAGGTGTGCCAGTCATTGATGCTGGTGTGGAACTGGATGCACGATCGGCGCAGGCCCAGGCGGCGTAAGACACATTGTCCCACAGCTCGCGCGCCTTGACGGTCTTGGCGATCTTGCCGGTGCCGCGGTTGGTCAGGTGCCAGTCGCCGTCTTCCAGCACCGCCTTTAGGAAGGCATCGGTGACGCGCACGGTGTTGTTGGAGTTCTGGCCGGCCACCGAGGTATAGGCCTCGCTGTCCCAGTCGGTGTCATAGGTGCGGAAGTCGATTTCCTTGAAGCCCTGGCGCGCATAGCTGATGACGCGCTCCACCAGGCTGTCGGGGATCATGGACTTGCGCGCGGCCTTGATCTCGCGGCGCAAAGCGGGGTTCTTCTGCGGGTCATAGCAATCGCCGCCCGAACCTTCGCAATTGACGCAGGCCTTCAGCACGGCCTTCAGTTGCCGCTCGGCCAGCTTGGAACCGGCGACCAACGCGGCGACCTTCTGTTCCTCGATCACCTTCCAGTCGATGAAATCCTCGATATCGGGATGGTCGATATCCACGATCACCATCTTGGCGGCGCGGCGGGTGGTGCCGCCCGACTTGATGGCGCCGGCGGCGCGGTCGCCGATCTTCAGGAAGCTCATCAGGCCCGACGACTTGCCGCCGCCCGAAAGCTTTTCATCTTCGCCGCGCAGGGGCGAGAAGTTGGTGCCGGTGCCCGAACCATATTTGAACAGCCGCGCTTCGCGGGTCCACAGGTCCATGATGCCGCCTTCGTTCACCAGGTCGTCCTTGACGCTCTGGATGAAGCAGGCATGGGGCTGGGGATGTTCGTAGGCCGAGGTCGACTTGGTCAGCCGCCCGCTCTTGTGATCGACATAGTAATGGCCCTGGCCGGGACCATCGATGCCATAGGCCCAGTGCAGGCCGGTGTTGAACCATTGCGGGCTGTTGGGGGCGCATTTCTGCGACGCCAGCATGTGGCAGAGTTCGTCATAAAAGGCGCGGGCATCGGCTTCGCCGTCGAAATAGCCGCCCTTCCAGCCCCAATAGGCCCAGGTGCCGGCCAGGCGGTCGAATACCTGCTTGGCGGATTTCTCGCCGGTGGTTTCCTTGGTGTCCTTGGCGCCGGTCCGCCTCCACAGGAATTCCGGCACGCCTTCCTCGGCGACGGGCTTCAGCGTCTTGGGCACGCCCGCCTTGCGGAAATACTTCTGGGCCAGCACGTCGGCGGCCACCTGGCTCCAGGCTTCCGGCACTTCGATGTCGGTCTGGCTGAAGACGATCGAGCCGTCCGGGTTGCGGATCTCGCTGGCGGCGCCCTTGAAGGCGATGCCTTCATAAGGCGAATGACCCTCGACCGTGAAATGACGGTGAATGCGCATGGCGAGTACCCCGGAAAAAGGATGTTTGGACGGCCCCAGCCCCTCAGGAGCTTCCATTTTGGGGGCAGTTTCCCGCCCGCGGGGGAACTCCCTGCGGCCGGTCGCCGTCGCCAGATATGGTGGTCTCAAGAGGTGACTGGCCCAAAGTATGGACACGCGGGACAGGTGCCCGCAAGCGAATAGTGGTTAGGAAAGCCTTAACCACCAGCTGTAGTAGGCGTGGAACTGCCCAAAAAGCCGCGAGTCAAGCGGGCCCCGGATTAAGACGCTGAAATATTTTTCGCGGGATTTCATCACAGCGTCACGCGGGCCTTGGGACGGTTTGGGGATAAGTGAAAATCCCCGAGTCTGGCGCAGCGCAGCATTGGCGAAGCGGCCGCCCGCGCCCTATAGTCCGCCCGAATCCGAAAGTGCGTGCAGGTATGCTTTTCTCCTGGTGGAAGTCGCAGACGCTTGGGACCTGGCTCCAGACCAAGCTGTCGGGGAATGCCGTGGGCACCGACGATTTCGGCAACCGCTATTATCAGAACAAGGACGGCTCGCGCCGCTGGGTCATCTATAACGGGACCGTCGAGGCCAGCCGCGTGCCTCCCGACTGGCATGGCTGGATGCACCACACCTATGCCGAGCCGCCGACCCGCGCCCCGCTCAAGGCGCGCAGCTTCGAGCAGCCGCACCAGCCCAATCTCACCGGCACCGAGGGCGCCTACAAGCCCGGCGGCAGCCTTTCCAAGGGTGGGGCGCGGCCGCCCGCCACCGGCGATTACCAGGCCTGGAAGCCGGACTGAGTTATGAGCGCGCGCGGCATGCAACAGAACAATATCGCCGAAACACTGGTCGGCGCGGCGGTGGTCGCGGTGGCGATCGCCTTCCTGGCCTTCGGCTATCTGCGCACCGGCAGCGGCAGCCTGTCGGGCTATGAGGTCAACGCCAAGCTGGCCAAGGTGGACGCCAAACGCTCGCACCCGATCAAATTGTGCTTGTGGTCGACGGCCCCATCGATTCGGCGCAGCAAAACATTATCAGTCGCTTTGCTGTCGAGACGAG
>CANGRN010000113.1 GCA_947455695.1 Alphaproteobacteria bacterium | reverse complement strand
GGCAACCGTCGGCCCCGTCACGAGCGGGAGGCCCTGCACAGTGTTGGGAGAGAAGGGAACTGGCGCCTTAGCGAAATTGCCCGCCGCAGTGGCCGCCGCCGTCAGGCGGGTCTGGGCATCCTGGCTCAGATAGGGATTGTTGGTGAAGAACGTGTTGGGCCGGGAACCGGCCGAGCTGACCGCCAGCGGGGTCCAGGTGGAGTAATCGGCCGATTCCGACCAGCTGGCCTGGATATAGGCGTTCGTGGTCGGCGTGATGTCATAGCTGAAGCGATTGAAGAACTCGGCATTGCGCTGCCGGGATTGAAACGTCGTGTCGACAGGGTTCGCGTAACCGCCATCGCCGCCCGATTCCAGGCCCGCCGTGGTGGTCGGGATGCCGTGGGTCATGGGCACGAGCTGGCCGGCGGAACCAAAGGTGTAACCGGTCAGTGCGCAGTTGGCGCCGCAATTGATCGTGCCGGTCAACGACTGGTTGAAAAGGCGGCCATAGGGCACGTCGACGAAAGGCGCCGCGACGGTGCCGGCACCGGCCTCGACCCAGCTGTTGTTCTGGTAGCCGTAAGGACGTGCAGAAATCGGAACCATGTCCTGCTGGAAAACACGCGCGGACAATTCATAGTGACCGCGGCCGCCGAACAGGTCGGTGCCCCAGGCAATGCCGAGCTTCTCTTCCGCGGCATCGCCATACTTCGAGATACCGGCATTGAAATCGTATTTGAAGCCGTTGAAGTTCTTGTCCAGGACGAAATTGACCACGCCGGCCACGGCGTCGGAGCCGTACACCGCCGAGGCACCGCCGGTCACCACGTCAACGCGGCTCACCAGCATCTGGGGCAGCGCGTCCACATTCACCGTGCCATTCTGGTTCGAAGGCGCCACGCGCTGGCCGTCCAACAGCACCAGGGTGCGGGACTGGCCGAGGTTCCGCAGGTTTAGCGTATTGCCGCCGTTGTTGGTGGAACCATTGCCTTGTGTGCGGGGGGTGGCGCCGCCAATGAAGTCAGGCAGTTTGTTCAAGCCATCGGGAATGTTGGTGGGCGTGGTCGCAGAAAGCTGCTCTGCAGTCACCACCGTCAGCGGCGTGGGCGACAGGGTAATGTCGGAAATGACGCGCGATCCGGTGACGGTCACCGCTTCCACGTTTTCCTGCTGCTGGGCGCGGGCGCCGACCGTCAGGGCCAACACGCTGGCAGCGCACATCAACGCGAACTTGTTCACATTCTTAGTATTCATCGTGTTCCCCCCGGGGATAGGTTTTTGTATTATTGCTCAAAGTAATAGAGCGAACTGGCAGCGCTGTCAAGAAAAAATGACAGTGCTACCATTTTAGCACGAACGACAATTGTGAATTCGTAACACATTGCTTTTATTGTATTTTGTTTGGAAATGGCCGCGCACGCGCTATTCGCGCACCCCAAAAGCGTTCAATAGGCTAACAGCGCGGGAAATTTACAACACCCATGGCCGAGCGATGCGGCGCTCAGGTCGTTGCCCCCACCACGAGTTCAAACCCGACATCGACAACGGTCGAGGGACCGCCGGAAAGCAGAAGATTGGCGCCCACCTTGCCCATCGCTATCCGCGGGGTGCGGATCGTCGAGAGTGGCTGGGGGGTCAGCCGGGTGATTTCCAGCCCGTTATAGCCAAACAAGGCCAGATCGCGTGGAACCGAGATGTCATGCTCCAGGCAATGGAAATAGCCGCCAAGCGCCAGATCATCGTTTGAGAAATAGATCGCATCCAGCCCGGACTGGCGCTTCAGCAATCGCGCCAGGCCGATCCGTCCGGCCTCGACCGAGGAGGCCATGCTGGGATGAAATTCCTCGTCTACAAAATTCAGCCCGTTTTCATGCATCACGGCGCGAAAACCTTCGAGCCTTTTTCCCGCACGGATGTCGACCCTGACGTCATGACCGACATAGCCGATATTCCGGTAATTGTGCGCCAAAAGGTGCTCGGCGCTCTTGCGGCCCGCCATGCGATGCGACGATCCCACGACGATGTCGATGCCCTCCCCGTCTATATCAAGAAGTTCGACCACCCGCACACCACAGCCCTTGAGCATGGCCCGTGCACGATCCGTATGCTCAAGCCCTGCCACCAATATCCCTGCGGGCCGCCAACTGAGAATCGACTCAATAAGGGCTTCCTCGCGCAGCGAGTCATAGTTCGATACCCCGATCACAGGCTGGAATCCCGCCGCCTCCAGGACGGTGTTCACGCCGGCAAGAACCTCCGGCACCACGGTGTTGCCGACCGAAGGCACGACGATGCCGATCAGCCTGGACGACATCGACGCCAGCGTGCCGGCGATGCGGTTGGGAACGTAATTCAGGTCGGCGGCGGCCTTGAGGATCTTGTGGCGTGCCGACTGCGAAACCGAGCCTTTATTGCGCAGCACCCGCGAGACGGTGCTTTCGCCGACACCGGCCCGCTGGGCGACATCCGTAATCGTCACGACCTTGTTTGCAGCCGGCGCGACCTGGGAAGGCGGCGCAGGATCTGCTTCAGCCACCGGGACCTTCTCGCCTTTTGGGGCGCGGGGCCGGGACAAGGCGGCGCTTCCCTTTTTTTGCCCGGGCTTTCGCATCACGCGTCGGAGCACTTGTTGTATCGGGCATGCTGAGACATTTGGTCAAAATAGCACAAAAACGGCCCCTCCGACAGACAGTGCAAACGTCACCTCAAGAGTCGAATGTGCCTGCTTGCGCGATCGATGGACGAAAACGCGAGCGATGCGCATCTACATGCGGCGGACATGATAGGTGATGCCCGGCTCGCCTTTGACCTTGAGGATAAAGTTGGCGGAGGAGCTGACGATAGTCACCAGATAGGTCCCGGCGGGCCTGTCCCACTTGGCGAATACCAGGTCGGATTCTTCCTGCCGATAGGTCTGGCCGTTCTTCAGGACCACTGTGAAGGTCCCGTTGCGTGCAAACTTGTAGGATTCCATCGGGACGTTGCTGGCAAACGGTTTGGACGAACCGAAAACATCGGCGATGAAGCCCCGCGATTTCTGCGGCGGCGCGTATCGGCTGGATTCGGCACTGGAATAGGCTGCCCCAGGCGGGGGCACCAGCTTGGTCTGGGCGGGCGGCGCCGGGGCGAGCCCCAAAATCGCGCGCATGGGCTGGGCGGAGCCGTAGAAGCAATCCAGCCAAACGCGATTGTCCGCGATTCCGGCGCAGCGGGCGGCGCCGGACATGACTTCATCCCGCGTAGGCTCGGCAACCGCGCCTTGCGTCAGAAGCACAAGCCCAGCCAGAAGAAATCTGTAGCGCATGACCAGCCACCGCAAATGTTGCGGTGCTTTTGGTAAGCCATGTCATGCCCCCAGACAACGGGCGCCCAGGAGCCCCGCCCAAGCGGTGCGCCCGGGGCCGGGCCAAACGCCAGTCCGGCAACGTCCAATGACCGCGTGCCCGTTGCCATTGGACCGGCCCCCTGAAACATTACCGCCGCAACCTACCGTGCCACGCGAGAGCTAGATGCCAAGTGCAGAACTGAAAATCCGCAAGTCGCTGATCTCCGGCCGCGAGATTTTCATTTGCGACAACATTGTTGACCCAATGATGGTGCAACAGGTTGGCAACCTCGTAAGAACCCTGCCCTATTTCAGGAAGGAAAAAAGCCGGCCCGGAGTGCCCGGGCTCGCCGCGATATCCGAGATTCCGATGGAGCGGATCGCCACCGATCCCTTTCTTAGAAGCCTGAAGCAGGCCGTGGAAAGACTGTTCCCGGACGAGCAATTTTCCGATCAGCGGGCCTATGTCAATTCCAGCGTCTATGGCGACAGCTACTATCTCCACCGTGATAGCTTCCCCGACGAACAGCATGTCACGGCGCTTTATTATGCCAACCTGGAATGGCAGCCCGATTGGGGCGGCGAAACCATCTATTACAATGATGAAGAAGACGCTGAACTTGCGATTACGCCACGGCCCGGACGGCTGGTTGTCGCGCGCGGCGCGATACTGCATCGGGGCAATGTGCCATCACGCGCCTGCTATGAGGAACGTTACACGCTCGCCTACAAGCTGAATTCGGTGGGCACCCCGACCTAATGTCCGGCCGGCAAGGAAAATGCCACCACATCGTCCGCGCTGGCCGGTACACCCGCATTGTTGCCGCCGGTGGCGACGACCGCGATGTATTGACGTCCGTCTTTCCCGCGGTAGCTGACCGGGCCGGATGATGCCGTCGCCGGCAGCTTGAACTCCCACAACAGCTTACCCGTCATGGTTTCAAATGCACGAAAGCGGCTGTCGTCCGTCGCTCCGATAAACGCCAGTCCGCCGCCCGTGACCATCGGATTGCCCAGATTGATGCGGCCTGTATTGCGCTGACCTTCGGGCAACTCCTCGCTGATACCAAGCGGCACTTGCCACTTGATCTGGCCGGTGTTGACGTCCACCCCACTGAATTGCCCCCAGGGCGGCGCGTTGCAGGGCTGCCGCGTCTTCGGATTCCAGAAATACAGATATCCATCCCGCATCTCGAAGCTGCCATCGGTGCGCGCAATCAGCGTGGCCAAAGCCGCCAGGTTGCTGGTATTGGCCACCAGGATGCCGCGCCCGGGGTCGAAGGCCGCGCCACCCCAATCAACACCGCCCAGGCTGCCCGGAAAGCTGGCGACGGCGGAATCGGTCCGCAGCGGTTGAAACGGCTTGGCCGGAACCACATGCTTTTCGGCAATCAGCTTTTCGCAGAAGGACTTCAGCTCCGGCGTAACGTCCGCAACATCTCCCTGCTCGTAACTTGTCTTGGCCAGAGGCGGCGTCACGGACATGGGCTGGGTCGGCCATGGCTTTTCGCCCGGCACATCGGTGTCGGTCGGGACGGGCACTTCCCTGGTTTCATACAGCGGCTTTCCGGTCACGCGGTTGAGCAGGAAGAGGATGGACGTCTTGTTCATCACCGCGATTGCCGGAATCGCCTTTCCATTCTGCTTGACGCTGACCAAATTCACGCTGGGCAGATCCAGGTCCCAGATGTCGTGATGCACCGTCTGGAAATGCCAAAGGTATTTTCCCGTCCTGGCTTCCACCGCGACGATGGAATCGCTGAACAGGTTTTCGCCATGGCGGTCACCGCCCCAGCGGTCGAAGGTGGGCGCAGCCAGCGGCAGGTAGACGATACCGCGTTCCGCGTCGCCGATGATGGTGGTCCAGACATTCACGCCGGAGCGCCGCTTCCAGCTGTCTCCTTCCCATGTCTCATGCCCCGGTTCTCCGGGCTGCGGAATGCTGTGGAATGTCCACAGATGCTTGCCCGTGCGCACGTCGAACCCGCGGACATCTCCCGATGCACCCAGTGCGGGCGCTTCCTGCACACGGCCGCCGGTCACGATGACGTCACCCAGCACCGTCGGCGGAGAGGAAAAGCCAAAATAGGCATTGGGAGAGCCATTCACTATGTCCGGCGTCTTTAAGTTCGCGACCCCATTGATGCCGAATTTCCTGACCGGTTCGCCCGTCGCGGCATCCAGCGCCACAAGGTTTCCGTTGCGGGTCGCGATGATGATGCGGGGCTTTTCGCCCTTGTGGCCGGGCCAATAGGCGACGCCCCGCGTCGCCGGTGCGTCCGCGCCCATGAAGTCGTAAGCCCATACCTGCAAGCCGGAGGTGGCATCCAGGGCAACGACCCGTCGATAAGGCGTCGCCAATATCATCAGTCCATTCACCACCAGGGGTGTCATTTCCGAACCGATATACTTGCCGCCTGGCCGCCCTCTCTCCGGCGTTGCCCCTTGCCGGTTGGCGGCCGGAACGTCCAGGCTCGCGGGCCGCATATGGAAGGTCCAGGCCGGCGCCAGGTTATGGACATTGGCAGGCGTGACCTGCTTCAGGGGCGAGTAG
>CANGRN010000112.1 GCA_947455695.1 Alphaproteobacteria bacterium | reverse complement strand
GGCGGCGGCGTGATCGGCGACCTCACCGGCTTTGCGGCCGGCGTGCTCAAGCGCGGCGTCGCCTTCGCGCAGATTCCCACCACGCTCCTGGCCCAGGTGGATTCCTCCGTCGGCGGCAAGACCGCGATCAACGCGCCCCAGGGCAAGAACCTGATCGGGCTGTTCCACCAGCCGCGCATCGTCATCGCCGACACCGCGCTGCTGTCCACTTTGCCCAAACGCGAATTGCTGGCGGGTTACGCCGAGGTCGCCAAGTATGGCGCGCTGGGCGACGCAAAATTCTTCGAATGGCTGGAAGTGAACGGCGCAAAGGCGCTGGCCGGCGACAGCGCCGCCATGGTCAAGGCCGTGGCGCATTCGTGCAAGATGAAAGCGGACATCGTGGCGCGCGACGAACGCGAGACCGGCGAGCGCGCCCTGCTCAACCTGGGCCACACCTTCGGCCACGCGCTGGAAGCCACCACCGGATTCTCGGACCGGCTGATCCATGGCGAAGGCGTGGCCATCGGCATGGCGCTGGCCTTCCGCCTGTCGGTGAAGCTGGGCCTGTGTCTGGGCCAGGATTCCGAACGCTTTATCCGCCACCTCAGGGCGGTCGGCCTGCCCGCCTCCATTGCCGACATTCCGGGCAGCCGTCTCGGCACGGACGAACTGGTCGCCGCCATGGCCCATGACAAGAAGGTGACGGACGGCAAGCTGACCTTCATCCTGCTCAAGGGGCTGGGACAGGCCTTTGTCACCCGCGATGTGCCGCTGGACGCCGTAAAATTGGTCCTGACGGAGAGCTGAATTCCGGCTATCATTACGGTCTTTTCACCGAGCACCGTCCCCATGCCTGCCGACACCATCGCCGGAAGATGAGTTCCAACATCGTCGACCTGCTGCTTGCGGCCTTCCTGCTGGCTGCGAACGCCTTTTTCGTCGCCGCGGAGTTCGCGCTGGTCAAGGCGCGCGCCTTCCGCATCGACGCGCTTGTCGAGGAAAGCCGCATGGGCGCGCGGCTGGTGCAGAGCATCCTGCGCAACATCGAGGCCCATCTGGCCTGCTGCCAGCTCGGCATCACCATGGCCTCGCTGGGCCTGGGCTGGGTCGGCGAGCCCACGGTCGCGGCGCTGCTGAAGCCCGCGCTCGCGCCGCTGCACATGTCGGCAGCGGGACTGCATTTCACCTCGTTCGTTGTCGGCTTCCTGGTTTTCTCGACCCTGCACATCGTGCTGGGCGAACAGGTGCCCAAGACCCTGGCCATCCGCGAACCCGAACCGGTGGCGCTGTGGATCGCCTATCCCCTGCGCGGCCTCTTCCTGCTGCTCTATCCGCTCAACTGGCTGCTCAACATGGCCTCGCGCTCGGTCCTGTCGCTGCTGGGCGTCAAGGAAGCGCCGCACCACGACATCCTGACCGATGCGGAGATCGAAGGCCTGGTCGAGGTCTCCGCCGAACACGGCAAGATGGGAAGCGGACAGGCGAGCTACATCCACAATGTCTTTCGCTTCGGCGAAATGGACATCTCCGACGTGATGGTCCACCGCACCGAAATGTTCACCATCAATGTCGAAGACCCGCCGGCGGAGATCATGAGCGCGGTGCACAAGGCCGGCTATACGCGCGTGCCGCTGTGGCGCGACATGCCGGAGAACATCGTCGGCGTGCTGCACGTCAATCACCTGGCGCAGGCGCTGCTGGAAAAGGGCGAGCTGGGCAAGGTGGACATTGCAGGGCTGGCCAGCGAACCCTGGTTCGTGCCCGACACCACCTCCCTGGAAGAGCAGTTCAACGCCTTCCGTGCGCGGCGCACCCACCTGGCGCTGGTGGTGGATGAATATGGCGCGCTGATGGGTCTGGTCACGCCCGGCGACATCCTGTCGGAAATTCTCGGCGAACTGCCCGACGAGCATCGCATCCCGGCCCGGCCGCTGGTGCGCGCCAGGCCCGACGGTTCCTATCTGGTGGACGGCACTGTGCCGGTGCGCGACCTGAACCGCGATCTGGGCTGGAGCCTGCCGGAAGACGACGCCACCACCATCGCGGGGCTGGTGATCTCCCAGTCCGGCACCATCCCGGATGTGGGCCAGCGCTTTGCCTTCTTCGGCTTCATGTTCGAGATCATGCGCCGCCAGCGCAACCAGATCACCGCGGTGCGGGTGATCCCGGCGGCTAACGCGTCTGCGCCTCGGTCGGCGTAAGCGCCGACAGCGAGAAGGCATGGATGGGGCCGGCCAGTTCGTCCTTCAGCGCGTCATAAACGCGTCGCTGGCGTTCCACCCGGGACAGGCCTTCAAACGCCGCCGCCACGATGCGGACCTGGAAGTGGGTTTCCCCCACACTGCCGTCGCCCCGCGTCGCCCCGGCATGGCCGGCATGGCGGGCGCTTTCATCCACCACCTCCAGGCCAACGGGCGCAAAGGCGGCGGTCAATTTGTCACGAATGGTGGCGGCAACGGTCATGGGGTGAAGTTCCCCCGCGCCGGGTGAAAGTCAAGCACTACGTTTTCTTGTCTTTTACGCTTTCAATCCCATAATTGTTCAATGGTCCAACCCCGTCCATCGCGCTTCAAAAGCGATATCCGCATCAAGCCCGGCAAGGCGAAGAAGGTGGAACCGGAAACCCGCATGTGCGAGGCGCCGGATTGCATCCGCGCGGGCGATTGCCGCGTCGCCAAGTCGCCCAAGAACCTGACCGAATATTTCTGGTACTGCGCCGCCCATGCCCGCGCCCACAATGAGTCATGGGACTATTTCAAGGATATGGGCGACGACGATATCCAGCGCTTCAAGGAAGAGGCCCTGACCGGCCACCGCCCCACCTGGCCCCTGGGCAAGCGCGGCGCCCGCGCCCGCATGGGCCAGAGCCCTCTGGGCGGGGTGCGTGACAGCCATGCGATGTTTGCAGAGGACGGCGATGATGCCGCCGTGCGCCGTCCGGAACGGCAATTGACGCGTCTCCAGAGCATTGCCATGGACACGCTGCAGCTGCCGCACGGCGCCACCTTGATCGAGATAAAGGCGCGGTATAAGGAACTTGTGAAGCGTTTTCATCCCGACGCGAATGGCGGCGACCGGGGCGCGGAAGAACGCCTGAAACAGGTCATCAAAGCCTATGGCGTGCTGCGCGCCTCCGGCCTCCTCACCTGAACGGGCGCGACCCCGCGTTATCTAGCGGCGGCCCCGGACTGGACTGATGAGCACACACACCGAAACCCTGGATACCAACGCGGTCCCCGACACCACCGTCGATGCCGCATCGCTGTTCGGCATCAAGACCAAGATGAAAGTTCCCGCCTTCAAGACGGGCGGCGAGCATGTGCCGGAGATCGATCCGGCCTATCGCTTCGACCGTGAAACCACGCTCGCCGTCCTGGCGGGCTTCGCTTTCAACCGCCGCGTCATGGTCCAGGGCTATCACGGCACCGGCAAGTCCACGCACATCGAACAGATCGCCGCACGGCTGAACTGGCCGTGCATCCGCATCAACCTGGACAGCCATGTCAGCCGCATCGACCTGATCGGCAAGGACGCCATCGTGCTGAAGGATGGCCAGCAGGTCACCGAATTCCGCGAGGGCCTGCTGCCCTGGGCATTGCAGCGCCCCGTGGCGCTGGTGTTCGACGAATATGACGCCGGACGCCCCGACGTGATGTTCGTGATCCAGCGCGTGCTGGAAGTCTCGGGCCGTCTCACCCTGCTGGACCAGAACAAGGTGATCCATCCCCATCCGGCCTTCCGCCTGTTTTCGACCACCAACACCATCGGCCTGGGCGACACCACGGGCCTCTATCACGGCACCCAGCAGATCAACCAGGGCCAGATGGACCGCTGGAGCATCGTCACCACCCTCAATTATCTCACCCACGAGGCCGAGGAAGAAATTGTGCTGGCCAAGGCGCCCAACTACAACAGCGCCGAAGGCAAGAAGACCATCTCTGCGATGGTGCGGCTGGCCGACATGACCCGCAACGCCTTCGTGGCGGGCGACCTGTCCACCGTGATGAGCCCGCGTACCGTCATCACCTGGGCGCAGAATGCCGAGATCTTCGGCGATATCGGCTTTGCCTTCCGCCTCACCTTCCTCAACAAGTGTGATGAGCTGGAACGCGCCTCGGTGGCGGAATTTTACCAGCGCTGCTTCGGCGAGGAATTGCCCGAAAGCGCCGCCAAGGTGCTGGTGGCGTGAAGCCGGAATCCCCGTCCGAGCCGTTCAAGCGCGCCGTCTCGGTCGCGGTGCGGTCGCTGGCGGCGGAACCGGAACTGGAAGTCAGCTTCTCCAGCGAGCCGGCCTCGCTCAAGGGCCTGAAAGCCCGTCTGCCCTCGCCCCATCGCAACCTGTCGGCGTCCGACATCGCCCTGGTGCGCGGCACCGGCGACGCCTATGCCCTGCGCAAGGCCTATCACGACGAGAAAGTGAACAACCGCTTCCGCCCCGCTTCGCCCGACGGCGCCGCGGTGTTCGAAGCCGCCGAACAGGCGCGCGTGGAAGCCATCGGTTCGCTGGCCATGAAAGGCGTCGCCGCCAACCTGGCCAGTGGGCTGGAACAGCGGCTGCTGGGCCGCGGCCTGGGCAAGGCGCGCGTCAAGGATGAAGCACCGCTGGCCGATGTGCTGGGGCTGCTGGTGCGCGAAGCACTGACGGGCCAGAAGCCGCCGGCTTCGGTAGCGGGCGCGGTGGAACTGTGGCGGCCTTTCATTGAAAGCAAGGCCGGCGCGGACCTGGGAAAACTGGCCGGCGCGCTGCGCGACCAGCAGGCTTTCGCCAGGCTGACCCGCACCATGCTGAACCACCTGTCGCTGGGCGATCAGAGCGACAGCGAAAAATCCTCCGACGAAGACGCCGAGGGCGAAAATCCCGAAGGCCGTGAGGACGACGGCGAGGACAGCGACGCCCAGCAGGACGCCGAAAGCGCTACCACCGAATCCGCCGCCGATGCCGAAGACGGCGAAGAGGTCGAGACCGACGCGGCTTCCGAGCAGTCCGAAGATCTGTCCGACGCCACCGAACCGGAAGACGGCGCCAAGCCCAACCGCAACGAAGCGCCCTTCTCCGGCCAGGACAGCTGGGGCTACAAGGTCTTCACCACCGAATATGACGAGGAAATCGCCGCCGCCGATTTGTGCGAGGCCGAGGAACTGGCGCGGCTGCGATCCTTCCTGGACCAGCAACTGTCCTCCATGCAGGGCGTGGTGTCGCGCCTGGCCAACAAGCTGCAGCGCCTGCTGATGGCGCAGCAGAACCGCCATTGGGAATACGACCTGGAAGAAGGCATGCTGGATGCCTCGCGCCTGCCGCGCATCATTATCGACCCGATGTATCCCTTGTCCTTCAAGCGCGAGAAGGACACCACCTTCCGCGATACCTGCGTGACCCTGCTGCTGGACAATTCCGGCTCCATGCGCGGGCGCCCCATCATGGTGGCGGCGATGTGCGCCGATATTCTGGGCCGCACCCTCGAACGCGTCGGCGTGAAGACGGAAATCCTGGGCTTCACCACCCGCGCCTGGAAGGGCGGACAGGCGCGCGAGAAATGGCTGGCCGCGGGCAAGCCGCCCCAGCCCGGCCGCCTGAACGATCTGCGCCACATCATCTACAAGTCGGCGGACGAACCCTGGCGGCGGGCCAAGCGCAACCTGGGCCTGATGATGCGCGAGGGCCTGCTGAAGGAGAATATCGACGGCGAAGCCCTGACCTGGGCCCACAACCGTATCATTGCCCGCCCCGAACAGCGCAAGATCCTGATGGTGATCTCGGACGGCGCCCCGGTGGACGATTCAACCCTGTCGGTGAATGCCGGCAATTACCTGGAACAGCATCTGCGCCGGGTGATCGAGGAGATCGAGACCCGCTCCGGCGTGGAGCTGACCGCCATCGGTATCG
>CANGRN010000111.1 GCA_947455695.1 Alphaproteobacteria bacterium | reverse complement strand
GCCTGTCCAAAGCGGCTGAGCATAGTTTCTTGCTTCGATCGGTGCGGGCAATCGCTTGCGCCATTCATAAAGCGCAAGGCCTTCCGCAAGATCGCCGGACATCAGCTTGACGATGCCTTTGGACCAGTGCGCCAGCGCATGGCCACCGTCGCGGGACAAAACCTGGTCGAAATCGGCCAAGGCATCCGCGAACCGCAGGAGATCCCGGTGCGCGGTGCCGCGATTGGTCAGGGCTTCCAGGTAACCCGGACGCAGGACAAGCGCCCGGTCATACGCCTGGATGGCGTCTTCGTGCCGGTTCATGTCCTGCAGGATATTGCCGCGGTCGTTCCAGCCCTGTGCGTCGGCGCCGTCCAGCACCAGCGCCCGGTCGCTCGCGGCCAGGGCCTCATCCAGCCGGCCCAGCCGCCGCAGCACATGCGCACAGGCATTGTGGCTCTGCACATGCCCGGGGTTGAGAGCCAGCGCCCGATCATAGCTGGCCAGCGCCTCATCCAGCCGTCCCAGCCCCTGCAGCGCATTGCCCCGGTTGTGCCAAGCCTGCGCCAATTGGGGATTGATGGCGATGGCCGCATCCAGGTCCGCCAGTGCTTCCTGGAAATGCCGCAAGCTGGCCAGCAGCAGCCCGCGCGCATTGCGCAGATCCGCATGGTGCGGATAAAGCGCGATGGCCCGATCATAACTGGCCAGCGCTTCGCTGGCGCGTTCCATCGCGGCCAGCACATTGCCGTGATTGAGCAGCGCAAGGTCCGAATCCGGATGGATGGCTAGGGCGGCAGTCAGAAGTTCCAGGGCCTCGGCATTGCGTCCCTGCTGGCTGCGCAGGATTCCCAGCAGCAGCTGCGCGGTGAACTCACCCGGCGCAGCGCGCAGGACGTCCAGATACAGCGGCTCCGCCTCTGTCAGGCGGCCACTTTGATGCAGCGCAAAAGCCCGCTCCAGCACGTCTTGCATGTCCATGCCAGGAATATCCGGCATAGGTGGAAGGCGCGCAACTTTGCTAGCCAATCCGGGGCCTTGCCGCTATCGTAAGCCATTCCCGAAGCCCGCCCCAAGGACCTGCCATGTATCGCCCGCTTCTGCTCGTTTCCGCTGTCCTGTGCGTTGCCGCGGCGCCGCTGGCCATAGCCCAGGCGGCCAAGCCCGCTCTTTATACGGATGCCCAGGCCACGGCCGGTGCGCAAGTCTATGTGTCTTCCTGTGCCGCCTGCCATGGCTCGGCGCTGGAAGGTGTCGCCGCCCCTGCTTTGAAGGGCGCGCCCTTCGGCGAAATGGCCGCGGCGCAAAGCCTGACCGCTGCGACCTTGCTGGACGTGATCGCCAACACCATGCCGCAGTCCGATCCCGGCTCCTTGAAGCCGGAAGAGTTTGCCGCCGTCACCGCCTATATCCTGCAGCAGAACGGCTATCCCGCCGGCGCCACCGCGCTGGCTGCCGGTTCGGACGCCGCCAAAGACGCCAAGATCACGCCGTAACCCGCGTTCGGAGTTCGCCATGAGAAAATCCGCAATCGCTTTGCTGGCGGTGGCGTGCCTGGGCCTTTGCGGCGGCGCACTTGGCCAGCCGCCGCAGCCGGTGAAGGGCAGCGCCGGTGAAGCCGCAGCTGCGGTGGGCACCACCACGGCCAGGCCAGAAACTTTCCTGAACCAGGCCGCCAACCAGAATGTCGATATCAGCGACGCGATGATGCTGGATGCCGATCATGCCGATGGCTGGATCCTGCATGGCCGCACCTATGACAATCAGCGCTTCTCGCCTTTCATCGACATCAACCTGTCGAATGTCGGCAAGCTGCGGCCCACCGCTATCCTGCAGACCGGGGTGACCAAGAACTTCGAGAACACCGCCATCGCGGTGGACGGGGCGCTGTATCTGAGCACCGCCGACAACAAGGTGATGGCCTATGACGCCGTCACCGGCAAACAGCTTTGGTCCTACATCCCTACCCTCGCCTATTCCAACCTGTGCTGCGGCCAGATCTCGCGTGGCGTGGCGGTGGCCTATGGAAAGGTTTTCTCCGCACAGCTGGATGGTCATGTCGTGGCGCTGGATGCGCGCACCGGCAAGCTTTTGTGGAAAACCGATCACGCGGAAGTCCTGCCCCAGCCGGCCGTCTTCTATTCCTTCACCATGGCGCCCATCGCCTATAACGGCCTGATCCTGGTGGGCAATGCCGGCGCCGAATGGCCGACACGTGGCTTCCTGCAGGCGCTGGATGCCAATACCGGCAAGCTGGTGTGGCGTTTCAACACCACCGCCGCGCCCGGCGAGCCAGGCGGCAAGACCTGGAGCGGCGATAGCTGGAAGTATGGCGGCGGCTCGGTGTGGAATACGCCCGCCATCGATGTAAAGAACAACCTGATCCTGTTTGCGGTGGGCAACCCCAATCCCGACCTGGATGGCACCAGCCGCCTGGGCGACAACGCCTATACCGACTCCATCGTCGCCATCGACAGCCGAACCGGCAAGCTGCGCTGGTGGTATCAGGAAGTCGCGCACGACATCTGGGACCTGGATGCCTGCGCGCCCGTGGTGCTTTTCGACACGGTGGATGAAAAGGGCCGGCCCGTGCAGGCGGCCGCCCATGCCGGCAAGACCGGCATTGTCTATATCGTCAACCGCCTGACCGGAAAGCTGATGCGCAAATCGCCACCTTTCGTGGATGTCAGCGATAACTTCATGACGCCGCTGGGCCCCACGCCCAAGACCATGTGGCCTGCCAATCATGGCGGCGCCATGTGGCAGCCGCCGGCTTATTCACCCCAGACCAAATATCTCTACCAGCTCGGCATCAACGAAGCGCACGACATGACCGTCCGCCAGCCGCTGCCCGAGGTCTACAAGCCCGGTACGCCGATCCGCGGCCAATATTCGGGCGGCGACATGCCGGTGAACATGAAAGTCTTCACGCCCAGCGGCACCTTCAGCGCCATCGATGTGACGACCGGCAAGATCGCCTGGCAACAAAAGTCGGATCGTCCCTATTTCAGCGGCGTGCTGGCCACGGCCGGCGGCCTGGTCTTTACCGGCGAGATGAACGGCGATTTCGTGGCCCATGACGCCAAGACCGGCGAAAAGGTCTGGCACTATCCCCTGGGCGCCGGCGTATGCACCCCGCCTATTACCTACCGGGTCAAGGGCGTGCAGTATGTCGCCGTCGGCGCCGGGGGCTGTCATGGCGGCGAGATTTTCATGCAGAACGAAGGCAAGGCGATCTTCGGCGATGTCTTCGCCATTTTCGCGCTGCCCAACTAAAGGGGCTCATCATGGACGCCAACACCAAAAAGATTCTGGAAGGCATTTCCACCGCCACCCTGACCACGGTCCTGCTGAAGAAAGGCCTGCGCAATGTCTGGCTGCGCGGCGCATTTCCCAAACAGCCCGGCCAGAAGCGGATTGCAGGCACCGCCTTCACCCTGCGCTTTGTGCCGGCGCGCGAAGATTTGGCGACTCCGGCGAGCTGGGCCTCGCCCATCTCCACCCGCGCCGCCATCGAGGCGATGGGGGAAGGCGTGATCTGCGTCGCCGACGCCAATGGCGTCACCGATGCCGGCATCTTTGGCGATATCCTGTGCGCCCGCATGGCCAAGCGGAAGGTCGGCGCGTTGATCACGGATGGGGTGATGCGCGACATGGAAGGCGTTCTGGCCACGGGATTGCCGGTGTGGTGCGCCGGCGCTGCCGCGCCCGCTTCGGTGGCGGGCCTGACTTTCATCAACTGGCAGGAGCCCATCGGCTGCGGCGGCGTGGCGATCTTCCCCGGTGACGGCATCGTCGCCGACGGCGACGGCGCGGTCGTCATTCCGCAAGCCTTGCTGGCCGAGGTTACCGAAGCCGCCGCCGAGCAGGAAGCGATGGAATCCTGGATCATGGGCGAAGTGGAAAAAGGCACGCCCCTGCCGGGCCTGTATCCGCCCAATGACGAGAACAAGGCCAGGTACGCTGCCTGGCGGAAGAGCCAGAAAAGCTAGTCTTTTATGAAATCGCGCAGCCGCCCATAGCTGCGCTCGATATGCCGGCGCATGGCGGCTTCCGCCTTGTCGCCGTCGCGCGCATGGATGGCGGCGATGATCGCGTCATGCTCATGCACCGCTTCTTCGGTGATCTCGCTGCGAAAGCAGGAGCGGAAGATGTGAACATGGATGTGCAGCCGCGCCAGCGAGTCCGCGATCAAGTGATTGCCGGCGCCCTGCGCGATCAGGCGGTGGAATTCGGTATCCATGTCGGCAAAGGCGTCGTGCGAAGGCGCGGTGTCACCGCTGGCCAGCTGTCGCATGTCTGTGTCGGCCATCGCCTCGGCGGCCTTGCGCGCCGCATGGGGCTCGATCAGCAGGCGGAATTCGAACAGCTCATCCAGTTGCGCCCGGTCCATGCGGGGGCTGGTGGCGTAACCTGCAAAGTGCCGCTTGGACACCAGGCCGTTGGCTTCCAGCATGGACAGCGCCTCGCGGATCGGGGTCTGGGACACCCCCAGCTCGCGGGCCAGGCTGTCCACCGACACCCGGGTATCGGGCGGGATTTTCAGGGACATGATGTCGGCCCGGACGCGGCGATAGACTTCCTCCGCCAGCCCGGAGGGGCGGGCGATGGTGCGGTCGGCCGTTTCGTTCAGCGCTGACGCCAAGGAACTTCACCCACAGAAAGGCTGGCTTTTGCCATTGACCGGACGAAGCATAACCCATAAATTTCGAAAATCCTATAGGATATTTGATCTGTGAAGGTCGCCGTCGAAGATGTCCGCAAGCTGGCCGAAGGCATCCTGCTCGCCAATGGCGTGCCGCCTGGCCATGCCCGCACCCAGGCGGGCCTGTTCATCGAAGCGGAGATGCGGGCGATTCCTTCGCACGGTCTTTTGCGCCTGCGCCGGGTGATCGAGCGCATCCATGCCGGCCTGTCCAACCCGACCACCACGGGCAACCAGGAATGGACCGCCCGTTCGTTCCTGTCCGTCGATGGCGAACGCGGTCTCGGCCCGGTGATCGCGATGGCTGCGCTGGACACGATCATTCCGCGCGCCCGCGAAGACGGCATCGCCATCGCCGCCATCCGCAACACCAATCATCTGGGCGCGCTGGCCTATTATGCCGAGCATGTCGCCAAGGAAGGTCTCACCTGCATCGCGCTGACCATCTCCGAAGCGCTGGTGCATCCCTGGGGCGGGCGCAAGGCGATGATCGGCACCAATCCTATCGCCATCGGCGTGCCCGCCGATCCTACGCCCATGGTGCTGGACATGGCCACCGGCCTTGTCTCGATGGGCAAGATCCATGACCACGCCAATCGCGGCGCGCCGATCCCGCTGGGCTGGGCGCTGGACGAGAATGGCGATCCCACCACAGACGCGTCCGCCGCCAAGAAGGGCGCCATCGCGCCGTTCGGCGGGCCCAAGGGCTACGCGCTGGGTATCGCCTTTGAAGTCCTGGTGGCCAGCTTGGCCGCTTCGGCCATCGGCACCGGCGTGAAGGGCACGCTGGATTCGGTGAATGTCTCCAACAAGGGCGACATCTTCATCGTCATCGCCCCGCCCCATGCGCAAGCCGCCAAGGCACTGGTCACCGATTACCTGGAAGAGATTCGCGCCGCAGCCCCGTCCGATCCGGAACATCCCGTGCTGGCGCCGGGCGACCGCGCCCATGCGGCGCGGGCCCAGTCGGAAAAACGCGGCATGTTCATCGATGACGGCCTGTGGGCGGACCTGCAAAAGCTGTCGCAAGAATCCAAGAAGGAAAAGTAGATGTCCCAACTGTTCGGCGCCCTGCGCCTGCCCGCCTCGGTGATCTTCGGCTCCGGCCAGCGCGCCGCGCTGGGCATGATGACGGCGCATATCGGCAGCAGGGCTCTGATCTGCACGGATGCGCGCATGGCGGGCGATGCCCAGTTCAAGGCCATCGTCGCCGACCT
>CANGRN010000110.1 GCA_947455695.1 Alphaproteobacteria bacterium | reverse complement strand
TGTCGATGGAAAGGCCGTTGCCCAGGTCGCCCTGCAGGCGTGCATAATCCAAGTCTGTCTTTTTGTGGACATGGTTGTAAGGGGCGTAGTTGCCAGCATTTGGATTGGTATTCTGCAGTGCATAGGTCTTGCCAAAGGCAGTCACCTGCGCGGCAGTTATACCAGCATTGTCATTCAGGTTCTGGAACAACGCATTGTAGCTGCCGAACAGTGTCAGATTCCAACCGGGCGCGAGTTCGGGAATGGTCTTGATGGTGATATTCTTGGCTTCGCTGGACTGAAGGGTGAGATAGCCATCTGACCTGGTGTACTGCAAATTTATCATGGCACGGTTGGTGATGCCGCCAATGGTGAAGTCACCGGTCTGGTAGTTGCCGACGGACTGGTTGGTGCCCCAGCTGCCAAAGGTGGCGGACACCTTGCCATGTGCATTGGACGTGAGGGCTTCCGAGAACATGTTGATTGAGCCGCCATAGGTGGAGGCGCCCATGTTGCCGGCATTGCCGGGACCGCGCTCAACTTCAATGCTTCCAATGGTGGAGCCGGGGAAATACGACTGAGAATGATGTGACGGGCCGTTCGTGTCGCCGAAGGGGATGCCGTCATATGTCATGCCGTAGCTGCCGTCCGGCAGGCCGCGCATGGTGTTCTTGACACCACCATCGGAGAGGCCGGGGCCATTGACGTCAAAGCCCGTCAGGCCAGGTGCGATGGCCAGAATGGTGGTGTAATCCGCAGTCTCGGAGACCGAGTCCTCGATATAAGATTTGCTGATGACGGTCTGGGGCTGCATGGCATCCAGCGACGCCTTGGCTGGAGCGGTCTCCGGATCAAACGCGGTACCGCTGACCACAACGGTCTCGACACCACCCGTGTATGCGCCGGGTTTGGTTGCGGACGTGGAGGTTAACGCCAGCTGTTGAGCCTGGGCAGCGCCCGTCAGGCCCGCAAACAGGGCCATGATGGCGGTGGAACGGCAAAGCCGGATGGAAATGGTGGACATTGGTAATACCCCTCGCATGTCAAAATCACGAACGGGCAAAGCGATAGCGCCGGCGCCCCGCGCATCGGCGAAAGCACCATTTTTGCTGGCTGAAGCTGCTGATCCCGTCTTCGCTGCCGCAAATGACACGACTGGTTGACGGTTCGGTGACGCCCAATATACGAAACACCAACCTGGGCTGCGACACGGCGTCCGGTGCGCCAAACCCTTGCCTTTCTCCGACAAGTGCGTGGACAATGACGCGCCCTTGGGAATGACAGATTTGTGAAATTGCTGCTGATCGAAGACGATCCGGAAACGGCGGGGCATATTGCCCATGCCCTGACCGGCCATGGCCATGCGGTGGAAAGCGTGGACAACGGCGCCGACGGCCTTGCGCGGGCGCGCGCCTGCGATCATGCGGCCTTGATCGTGGATCGCATGCTGCCCGGTCTGGACGGGCTCAGCCTGGTGCGAAATCTGCGGGAGGAAGGCCTGCAGACCCCGGTCCTGATGCTGACCACCATGAGCGGTCTGGATGACCGGGTCGAAGGCCTGGAGGGCGGCGCCGATGATTACCTGGTCAAGCCCTTTGCCTATTCCGAACTGCTGGCGCGCGTCCATGCCATCACCCGGCGCAGCGAGACGCGGGAAACCACAAGGTTAAGGCTGGCGGATCTGGAGATGGATCTGATCCGCCGCACCGTCCTGCGCGCCGGCAAGAACATTGACTTGCAGCCGCAGGAGTTCCGCCTGCTGGAATTCCTGCTGCGCAATGCCGGCCGGGTGGTGACGCGCACCATGCTGCTGGAAAATGTCTGGGACCTGCACTTCGATCCCCGCACCAACATTGTGGAAACCCATCTCAGCCGGCTGCGCTCCAAGGTCGATCGTGGTTTCGACTCCGAACTGATTCACACCCTGCGCGGTGTGGGCTATGTGCTGCGTGCGGATTAGGTTCCTGCACACCGAGGCGTTCCGCCTGTCCGCCATCTATGCGGCGATCTTCGCCCTGTCGGTGATCTTGCTGGGCGGCCTGGCGCTGGTCATCACCGAACGGGCCTTCCGCGACCAGGTCGTGCAGTTTTCGCAGGCCGATATCGCCGCTATCCAGAATGGCTATGACGTTGAGGGTCTGGGCGAGGCCAGGGAAGTCGTGCAGCAGAGCATGGCCGGTCCCGGCGTGTCGGATTTTTTCCTGCTGCAAAAGGACGGCAGGTTAGTTGCCGGAAACTTGCCGGTGATGCCGCCGCGCACGGGCGTGTTTTCGCTGGACAAAGGCGGCCACGAAATTCTGGGCGTGGGCAAGATGCTGGCGCCCGGTGTCTATGCCTGGTCGGGCAGCGACCTCGCTCGTGCCCTGATCGCCCGGCAGGAAATCTTGCAGGCCATGATCTGGCTGTTCGCCGTGGCCCTGCTTCTGGCGGTGACCGGCGGTGCGCTGGTCAGCCGCTCCTTCCTGCGCCGCAGCGACGCCATGGCGCGCGCCTGCCGCGCGATCATGGATGGCGATCTCAAGGCGCGGATCCCCATGCGCGGGACGCAGGACGAACTGGACCGCCTGGCCGGCACGATCAACGAGATGCTGGACCGCATCGTGGCGTTGATGGGAAATCTTCACCAGGTGACCAACGACATCGCGCACGACCTGCGCACGCCGGTGAGCCAGTTGCGCCAGGGACTGGAGCGGGCCCAGGAAGGTCCGCAGAGTGAACATGCCCAGGCGCTGGGCGCGGCGATCGCCAAGACCGACGATATTCTGGTTCTGTTTGCCGCCATGTTGCGCATCGCGGAAATCGAAGGCGGCAAGCGGCGCGGGGCCTTCGTGCCTGTCGCATTGGGCGCGCTGCTGGGCCGCCTGTACGAATTGTTCGGACCCGTGGCGGAAGCCGCCGGTCACTCCTTGGCGGTGGACATCCGGCACGATGTCGAGGTCCGCGGCGATCCGGCGCTGCTCACCCAGCTTCTGTCCAACCTGATCGAGAATGCCATTCTTCACACGCCCTCGGGCACGCACATCACGATGTCGCTGGCGGTGCTGGATAGCCGGCCTGCATTGACCGTTGCCGATGATGGGCCGGGCGTGCCGGCAAACGAGCATGAAAAGCTGTTCCAGCGGCTGTACCGGCGCGAAGCCAGCCGGACCCATCCCGGTCATGGTCTTGGCCTGTCCATCGCGCAGGCCATCGCGGAACTGCATGGCGCGCAGATCGGCGTGATACCCGGTTCACCGGGTCTGGCGATCCGCGTGCTCTTTTCCGCGGCGCGAACGCCATCGGATTCCTAGACGGCCACCAGGACTGCGCCCAGCGCGATCAGGCCAATCCCGATCCAGTTGTGGACCAGTGGCCGCTCTCCCAGGAACAGGACGGCAAACAATGCCACCAGCACCACGCTCATCTTGTCGATCGGCGCCACGCCCGATGCCGGGCCGGCCTTGAGGGCGCGGTAATAGCAAACCCAGGATGCGCCGGTTGCCAGCGCTGACAGGGCGAGAAATAGCCAGGTCCTGCGCGGTACCGCATCCAAAGGCTGCCAGGCCTGCGTCGCGGCGACGAAGACGGCCAGCACCGCCAGGATGATGACGGTGCGGATCAAGGTGGCGAAATCGGAGTTGACGTTTTCCACGCCGATCTTGCCGAAGATCGCGGTGAGGGCGGCAAACACCGCCGAAAGCGCGGCCCATAGGGGCCATGATGTCAGCACGATCCGCATGTTTGTCTCCCAACATTGGGGAAAATTATTCCCCGCTCCGGATTGCAGCATACCGCTTGGCACACGGCCATGAGAAAATGACGCCAACCAGGAGACGGCGATGACATCATGGACATGGAAAACCGGGGCTGCGCTTTGCGCCTTGCTGGCCTTGCCGGCGGCGGCTGCGCCGGCCGGCTATCATGTGGTGGCCAGCTTCACCCTGGGCGGTGATGGCGGCTGGGACTATATCAACCGCGATCCGGCCAGCGGCAATCTGTTCATTACCCGCGGCAGCCATGTGATGGTGGTCGATCCTGTCAGCGGCAGGCTGCTGGGCGATATTCCAAACCTGATGGGCATTCACGGCACCGCCTTTGCCAATGGCAATGCCTATGTCAGCGAAGGCGGCGCCAACCGGATTGCGGTCGTCAATCCCAGGACCTTCACCAAGACCGGCGAGATCGCGGTCGGCGGACGGCCCGACACCATCCTTTATGATTCCTTCTCCAAACGCCTCTTCACCTTCAATTCCACCAGCAAGGATGCCACGGCGGTCGATCCGGTCACCGGCAAGCCGGTGGGATCGGTGCCGCTGGGCGGCAAGCCGGAAGCGGCGGTCAGCGACGAGGCCGGCACCATCTATGTCAATATCGAGGACACCAGCGAGCTGGTCGCGTTCGACGCCAAAACCCTGGCGGTGAAAAAACGCTATCCCCTGGCGCCCTGCCAGGAGCCTTCGGGCATCGCGGCAGACTTGGCCCATGGCCGGGTCTTTTCCGGCTGCGACAACAAGATGATCGCGGTTACCGACATGAAGACCGGCAAGCTGGTGGCCCAGATTCCCATCGGTGAAGGCGTGGACGCCAACCGCTTCGATCCCGCCACCGGCCTGGTGTTCAGTTCCAATGGCGAATCCGGGACCCTGACGGTTGTCCATGAGGACAGTCCTGATAAGTTCACGGTGCTGCAGAACTTGCCCACAGCGGAAGGCGCGCGCACCATGGAACTGGACCCCACAACGCACAAGCTGTTCACGGTGACGTCGCAGCGCAAGCCGGGTACGCCGACAGCCGAGCGGCCCAATCCCCGGCCGGTGCCAGTTCCGGGCACCTTTCGGCTGATCGTTCTGGACCGCTGATGCGCGGCCCCCACTGGATCGGATTGGCGGCACTGCTGCTGCTGGCGGCTTGCGGCAAGCCCGACGCCGAAAAGCCGGCGGAAAAGGAAGCCGAGACGTCCGGCCTCACTCTGAAGGCCGAAGAGATCAGGAGCCTGGGCATAGCCACGGCGCCCGCCCAGGCCGCCTCCTGGCGCCAGCAGATCAGCGGCTATGGCGTGGTGACGGCGCTGGATACGATCGCGGTGAACGATGCCGAAGTCATGACAGCCCAGGCGGCGGCGGCGCAAAGTCAGGCCGCGGCGGCGCGCGCGCGGAGCCTCGCCACCGGCGAGGAAGCGGCGGTTTCGCGCGAGGTGGTGGAAACAGCGCAAAGCAAGGCCGCCGCCGATCAGGCCGCGCTGATGCTGGCGCGGCGCAAGACAGATGCCGCCTTCGGACACAATGCGCCCTGGCATGACGCGGCTTCGCGCCACGCGATCATGGCGCGGCTGGCATCGGGCAGAAGCGTGCTGGTGCGGGTGACCTTCCCGCTGGGCGCGCTGGGCAACGCCATTCCGGCCACGCTCCAGATCGCCCGGCTGGGCGCCAATCCCAAGAGCTGGACGACCAGCACGATCTGGGAAGCCCCGGCCGACAGCGCATTTCCCGGGCGCGGCTTTTATGCGCTGCTGGACGGCAGCGACCTGGCGCAGAACGAGCACGTCACCGCCACGGTGCCGGTTGGCGCCGCCCAGGCTGGCGTGACCGTGCCGGCGGCTGCTCTGATCTATGGCGACAATGAAGCCTGGGTCTATGTCCAGACCGGGCCGGAAACCTTCCTGAAAACCAGGATCGATATCGGCAAGCCACTGGGCGACGGCTATTTCGTGGCAGACGGCATCAGGTCCGGCCAGCGGATCGTGACGGGCGGCGCCGGCCTGCTGCTGGCGCGCCAGACCAATCCCAGCACCGAAGCCGAGGAATAAGCCATGCGTTGGCTTGTCGATCTTTGCGTGCGCTTTGCAGGCACGATCGCAACCCTGACACTGGTGGCGCTGGCGCTGGGCATCTGGGCGACGCAAAGCGCGCCGCTGGATGTCTTTCCCGACTTCGTGCCGTCCACC
>CANGRN010000109.1 GCA_947455695.1 Alphaproteobacteria bacterium | reverse complement strand
GACGGCGATGCCTTGCGGAACACCCTGCAGCGGAGATGCTTCAAAGCCATGGAAGCGCAAGTCCTGGAACAGGACATTGCCCTGGGTGTCGCCAAGCGAAATACCGGCGGCTTGCATGCCCAGCGCGTCCAACACGGTCGCGCCATGCTGGGCGGCGAGCTGGCCGGCGCTGAAGCTTTGCAGTTGGCCAGGGACCTTGTCGGCGGCAACGCCAATGTCGGAATCCGGCAGGGCGCCATACACCACGACATGCTCGGTCCTGCTGGTCTGGGCCGAAGCAGGCACAGCGGCGGCAACAAGCAAAAAGCCGCCCAGAAGCACGATACGCGTCAAGAAAGTTCCCCTTTTTCCGACCGATAAAGCAGCCATCGGGCAGATGCAAATGCGGCCGTGGTCCTAAAGTGTTTTGGGAAAACCAGAATTTTGCAGCCGTGTTTTCTCCGCGCGCACGCTTCGAATCGTTCCAACTTCACAAAGTATTTCCGTGACGGTTTCGTGTTGACCGCGCGATGTTTCAGGCGCACGGTTCTGATGCTGAGAGAAAAGATTGCGGTTGCCGCAGTTACTTCCCGAAGGCGCCCAACGCGCGATACCGATGATGCGATTGCATCAAACTGGGTTGCGATCGATCCGGTGGAGACCGGATTCCTGGCGCCGGATAGTAGCGCGAGACCTGTCTTGATCCCGGCGGATTGAAACCGTAACAGGAGGTTTCCTGCATGGAAGAGAGTCCACCGGAAAGTAGGCCGGGCTTCGCCTGACTTGCGAAGCCAAGGTCCGGGTTAAAACTCCGGGCCTCCGCCACAAAGCGAAACTGAACAATGGGTGAGAGCCCATATCAAAACAGTCCGGCCTGATGTCGGATACAAGAGCAAAACAGGTCCCGTCGGTAATCCGGCTGGGCCTGTTTTCTTATCAGCGTTGCTGATCGGTAATGCTGGCGAGTTCCGCGTTGCAATAATCTGAAGGATAAATAGGGTTGTGGTGGGCAGGGGCTGATTTAATGAGTTCCCCATGCGCAAACCTTGCATCCTTCCCGCTCTCCTGTTGTCCGCGGTCCTGGTGGCGGGCTGCACCACCGCCCGTTCCACCGCCCCGGCGCGCACCGCCAGCGAGCAGCTGCTGATCTCGGCTGCCGCCGACCGCGCCGCGTCGCAGCTTTCCTTGTCCATCCCCAAAGGCACGCGTGTCTTTGTCGATACCCGCTATTTCCAGGGGTATGACGATGGCTATGCCATCGCCGCCATCCGCACCCAGATGCTGAAAAGCGGGCTGATGGTGGTGGACGACCGTCCCCAGGCCGAAGCGGTGGTGATGGTGTCGTCGGGCGCCCTGTCCACCGACCAGAAATCCCTGCTGATCGGGCTGCCGCAGCTTACCGTGCCCTATATCCCGGTGGGCAATTCGGTGACGGTACCGGAAATCGCGCTGTTCAAGCAGGCCGAGGAAAAGGGCGTCGCCAAGTTCGTCGCCACCGGCTACGACGCCAAGACCGGCAAGCTTCTGGCCACCACCGATCCGCGCTATGGCTTTGCCCACAACACCAATCACACGGTGCTGCTGTTCTTCTCCTGGGCCACGGGCGATGTCGTCCCGCCGGGCGTGGACCAGAAGTCGCTGTCGTTCCAGACGCTGACATCCATGCTGCCGGGCGGAAGCTGATTTTTTTGGTCGCTCCCGCTCGCGCGAACGCTCCTAGGGGAAGTACTGATAGAGCCAGGTTTCGCTGAGCGTTTTGTCGCCCAGTTTCAGGAACATCCGCAGGTCGACCGGTGCCTTGCCATCGATCTGCAGGTCGAAACCCGCGCGCCAGCGGTCGGTGCCCACCACCTTCAGCACATAGGTGCCGTCGATCTTGCCGCGCGAGGTTGTGACCACCGGGGTGATGTCGAACCGCGGCTGCATCTGGCCCAGCGGACCACCCGTGAAATCCACTACGAACTTCTGCTTGTCGCGCGGCCAGGGATTTTGTCCCGGAATTCCGCCGCGCCCCAGCCGCGTTGCCACGGTGCGCGCGATATCGCCGGGATAGGCCGGCTCGCTGTCCTGCCAGTACAGGCGGTAATCAAAGCTGCGGCTGCCGCCTGCCGCGATATCGCCATCGGGCCGCCAACAGGCAACGATATTGTCCTGGGTTTCGTCCTCGGTGGGAATTTCCACCAGCTGCACCGCGCCTTTGCCCCAATTGCCCTTCGGCTCCACCCACAGGCCGGGCCGCTTGTTGTAATAAGCGCCATCGTCCTGATAGTCGGCAAAATCGCGGTCGCGCTGCATCAGGCCGAAGCCCTTGGGATTTTCATCCACGAAGCTGTTGGTCATCACCTGGGGCGGATTGACCAGCGGCCGCCAGATCCGTTCGCCCTTGCCCGTCCAGATCGCAAGCCCGTCACTGTCATGGATTTCCGGGCGCCAGTCGGCGGCCTTGCGGCGCTCATTCTCGCCATACCAGTACATGCTGGTCAGCGGCGCCACGCCCAGCCGCGAAATGCCGGCGCGGAAGAACAGCTCGCAATGAACATTCATCACCACGATGCCGCTCGGTTCCTGCACCGCGTCAAACTTGTAGGCACCGGTGATCGACGGACCGTCCAGAAGCGCATGCACGGTCACCGCAGTCCCGTGTGTCTCCAGCCAGAATTCGCAGAAGCGGGGAAATTCTTCCGGCGTGGATCCCGCCGTGTTGATGGCGATGCCGCGGGCCGAGATGCCGTACTGATTGTCCTGGCCGCTGGAGCGGAAATAGCTGGCGCCCTGGAAAGCCAGCCAGTCGCCCTGCCGGGGCTTGGCTTCCAGGAAGCGGAACCCTGAAAAGCCCAACCCGGCAAGTGCCCTGGGATCAAGTCCGGATGCGCCGTAATCGAAGTAATCGGGCCCATAGAGAATCTCGCGCGCCTTTAAACCGGAGGGGCCGCCCTCCACCGCATGCAGGATCACCGGATCGGCGGAATAGCGGCTGAGATGGAAAAAGGCGGCCGGATAGGTCGCGCCGGGCGCCAGCAGGTGATCGGGACGAAAGCGGATTTTCTGGACCGCGTCGAAATCGATTCCCTTGATGATATGGGCGGCGCGGGGCGCTGGCGCTTTATAAGGCTGGCTGGCGTTTTTTTTGGCGCGCGTCGCGAGGAGCCCAAAACTGAAATCGCGCGGCGGCCCCAGGCGGATGGCGGTCGCCAAAGCCGCGGCAACCGCGCCCCGAGGCAACAGGCTTGCTGACAAGGCGGCCAGGATCAGACGTCTATCCGGCTTCTGCATACAGAACTCATGGCTGAAGGTTGCCACTGGAAGCGGCAAACATGGAGAAGTTAAGGCGCTGTCGCGTCAAGGAAATGTACCGAACGATCCATCATTTCGCCGCATTGTAACGCTTGATTGCAGACTTGGGCGGGCGGCAATTTGGAATTGATGACAATGGACTCTCAGTCTCGCGCATTTGAGGCACAGGTGGAAGCGGCCCCGGCGGGAACCCCGTTGCGCTGCCCACGTCCCATGATCGCTCAATCCCTCCAGACCTGGACCCCGGCCGGCGCCGCCGTCGCGCTGGTAACGGCCCTGGTCTCGCAGCATGCCCAGCTGACGCCTGCCGTAAGCCGCCGCCGTGCCTGACATGGCGCCGCGGCGCTGGCTGTACCTGTTCCTGGTACTGGCCTCCACGGTTGCAGCGGTCACCCAGATGGTGGGCGTGCTGCAGATTGACGGCCTGACATTCCTCGAAGCCGCTATCCTATTTTTGTTCGCCATCCTGTTCGCCTGGATCGCGTCATCCTTCTGGCTGGCCGTGTTCGGCGCCTGGGCGCGCTGGACCAGGGCCGCTCTGCTGCGGCTGAACCCCGCGGCTGAAACCTCGGCGGCGCGCACCGCCATCCTGATGCCGGTCTATAACGAAGATGTGGCGCGGGTCTTTTCCGGCGTGCGCGCCATCCGCGAATCCGCGGGCCCCGATTTCGATTTCTATATCCTCAGCGACAGCACCAACCCGGCGAGCTGGGTGGCCGAGGAGATCGAGTGGCAAAATCTGAAGCAGGAGCTGGGCGAAGACGCGCATGTTTTCTATCGCCACCGCGCCCGCAACACCGGGCGCAAGGCCGGCAACATCCAGGACTTTTGCGAGAATTGGGGTCAGCTCTACGACTATATGGTGATCCTGGATGCCGACAGCCTGATGACCGGCAAGACCCTGACCCAGCTGGTCGGGCTGATGGATGCAAATCCCCGCGCCGCCCTGATCCAGGCGCCGGCGCAGTTGGTGGGGCGTCATTCGCTGTTCGCGCGCATCCAGCAATTCTCTTCCAGCGTCTATGGTCCCATCCACACCGCGGGGCTCGCCTTCCTGCAGGGGGCGGACGGCAATTACTGGGGCCACAACGCCATTATCCGGGTGCATGCCTTCATGCAGCATTGCGGATTGCCGCGCCTGCCGGGCAAGCCGCCTTTCGGCGGCGAGATCATGAGCCATGATTTCATCGAGGCGGCGCTGCTGCGCCGTGCCGGATGGGATGTGTGGATGGCGCCCGATATTGGCGGCTCGTTCGAAGAGCCGCCGCCCACCCTGCTCGACTATCTTGTCCGTGATCGCCGCTGGTGCCAGGGCAACCTGCAGCATCTGCGCATCGTGTTCGCGCAAGGCCTGACCTTGCCCAGCCGGCTGCACCTGGCGATGGGGATCATGAGCTATGTCTCCTCGCCCTTGTGGTTGCTGCTGCTGATCGTTTCGGCCATCGATATGATGAACGCCCCGACGCCGCCGGCCGCCGATGCCGTGATGCTGCATCCCGCGTTGGCCTTGTCGGTCTCCCAGTCAGCCGAGTTGGTGATCCTGGTGGTGGCGACCCTGGTGCTGCTGTATGGCCCCAAGCTGCTGGCGGTGATCGCCGTGCTGGAAGATCCCCGCACCGTCCGCGCCCATGGCGGGGCGGGCTCGGTCATCTGGGGGGCGCTGTGGGAATCGATCTTCTCCACCCTGATGGCGCCGATCGTGATGCTGCAGCACAGCTGGTATGTGGTCTCCATTCTGGCGGGCATCGCCACCGGGTGGAACGCCCAGACCCGCACCGACCGCGCCTTGCCGCTGGCGCTGGCGGCGCGCGTGTTCGCCCCTCACACGCTGATCGGTGTGGCGGCCACCGTCATCCTGTGGCGTGCCGCGCCTTTCAACTGGTTCCTGCCGTTGCTGGCCGGACTGTGGCTGGCCATTCCGCTCGTCATCATCAGCTCCAGCCCCATGCTGGGGCGGGCGGCACGGCGCGAGGGTCTGTTCCTGGTGCCCAGCGAAACCCACGGCTCCAAGGTGCTGGGACGGGCCCATGCCCTGGCCGACAGCCATGGCGAAGTGCCGGAAGCGTCGCAGAATCTGGTGCTGGAGGATGCCGCCGTGCGCGATCTGCATCTGGCCTTGCTGGGAGGTTCGCCCCTGGCTGGCGGCGATCCCGTCCGCCTGGGTGTGCTGCGGGCGCAGGCGGCGCGGCGTGAGACCGCTGGTTTCAGCCGCGAGGACTGGGCGCTTCTGCTGTCGGACGCCGAAGGGCTCAAAGCGCTTTCCTGACCCGCTTTGCTACCGCTATCATGGCGGCATGGAGCGTCGGCGGGAGCCGGAGCGACCATAAAAGAAAGCAAAAGGGGTGGGGGACATGATCCGCAAAATTCTTTGGCTGGCACTGCTGGCTTTGGCTGCACCCGCCGGGGCGCAGGCGCCGGCGCCGGACGTGATCGCGGTGGCCCATGTCGCCATCGATACCTCCAAGCCCGGCGTGGAAATCAGCCGGCATATCTATGGCCAGTTTGCCGAGCATCTGGGGCACGGCATCTATGAAGGCATCTGGGTGGGGGAGAACAGCAAGATCCCCAACATCCGTGGCTATCGCAAGGATGTGGTGGCGGCGCTGAAGGCCATCCATGTGCCGAATGT
>CANGRN010000108.1 GCA_947455695.1 Alphaproteobacteria bacterium | reverse complement strand
GGTAGCCGTAGGGCAGCGCCAGCTCGGGCATGAACCGGAAGTTCATGCCGTAAATGCCCGCGACAATGACCGGCGGGATTCCCACGATGGACCAGATGGTCATGATCTTGAACAGGTCGTTCTGCTCGGTGGAAATGAAACCCAGGTCGGCATCCAGCAGGAACTGGATCTTGTCGGTCAGGTGAACCTCATATTCGTTCAGCGACTGCACGTCGCTGACGGCGGTCTTCAGCCGCGCCTTCACGGTGGCGTCCAGCCAGGCGTCACCGTGTTCGGTGACGAAGGGCACCGCGCGCTGCAGCACCAGCAGCGTGTCGCGGATATGGGATAGCCGCTCGCCCATGTCGCCGATCTCCACCAGCGTCTCGCGCAGCATGCGATTGACGCGGGCGACCTTGTTCTTCTGCAGGTCCTGCATGTCCTTGTGGAAAATGCGCTGGGAAATCCTCAGCGCCTCGGCGCGCAGTTCCTCCAGCCGGTCGGCGCCGTAATCGATCATGGCTTCCAGGATCACCAGGAAAATGTCCGGGGCGCTGCGGGCGCGGCGGTTCACACGCGTGGTGATGGCCTCGAACGTGTGAAGCCTGGCGAAGCGCACCGTCACCAGAAGGTCCTTTGACAGGACAAAGCCGAGGGGCGAGGTGACGTCTTCGTCGCCATTCTTGCTGTGGGGCGTGAGCGGCACCGAGATGGTGAAGACCTCGTCCTCATACTGGAGGCGGCTGGAGAACTCGATTTCCTCCAGCTGGTCGCGAGGCGGGATGTCCAGGCCGTATTTGGTGCAGGCCTGGCCGATTTCCTCGTTGGTGGGATTGTACAGGTCCACCCAGACCAGTTTGCCGCCGGATTGATGCTCTGTCAGCACGGACTCATCCTCTTGAGCGGGGAGTAACGCGCGAAAGTGACAATCAGGTCAACGCGGCATGCAATGCCCGGGCGCTAGGTCAGCGCGCCGTGGCAATGCTTGTACTTGCGTCCCGAACCGCACGGACAGGGCGCATTGCGCTGGGTCATGCTCCAGGTCCTGGGATTGTTGGGGTCCACCACACCGTCATCGGGATAGTCGCCGGCCACTTCCACTTCATTCTCGCCGGTCAGCGGATTGATGTGCGAGGCGTACATGTCGGGCAGGGGCGTCTGCTCCAGCGGCGGCACCGGGCCGGTCTGGATCTGGACGTTCATCAGCTGGCGCACCACTTCGGTGCGCAGCTTGGACAGCAGGGTCTGGAACAGCTCGAAGGCGTCGCCCTTGTACTCGTTCAGGGGATCGCGCTGGCCGTAGCCGCGCAGGCCGACATACTGGCGCAGGTGGTCCAGGTCCACGATGTGCTCGCGCCAGTGATGGTCCAGGGTCTGCAGCAGGATGGCCTTTTCGACATAGCGCATCACCTCGGGGCCGTATTCGGCGGTCCGGGCGGCGGCACGGGCTTCCACGGCCTTCTGGATGCGCTCGCGCACTTCCTCGTCGGCGATGCCTTCTTCCTTGGTCCATTCCACGACGGGCAGGTCCACGCCGAAGATGGTGCGCACTTCGTCCTGCAGGCCCACCGCGTCCCATTGCTCGGCATAGGCCTTTTCGGGGATGTGGCGTTCCACCAGCATTTCCACCACTTCCTCGCGGAAGTCGGCGATCTGGTCGGACACGTCTTGCGACGACATGATCTCCTTGCGCTGGTCGAAGATCACGCGGCGCTGGTCGTTCAGCACGTCGTCATATTTCAGGATGTTCTTGCGAATTTCGAAGTTGCGGGCTTCGACCTTCTGCTGCGCCTTTTCCAGCGCCTTGTTCACCCAGGGATGGGTGATGGCTTCGCCCGGCTCCAGCCCCAGCTTGGTGAGGATGGCGTCCATGCGCTCCGATCCGAAGATGCGCATCAGGTCGTCCTGCAGCGACAGGAAGAACTTGGAGGCGCCCGGATCGCCCTGGCGGCCCGAACGGCCGCGCAGCTGGTTGTCGATGCGGCGGCTTTCATGCCGCTCGGTGCCGATCATGTAGAGGCCGCCGGCGGCCAGCGCCTTCTGCTTGTTGGCGGCGACTTCGGCGCGGATCTCGTCGGACCGGCGGGCGATTTCCGCCTCATCGGTGATGCCGACCAGTTCGGCCTTGATGCGCATCTCGGCATTGCCGCCCAGCTGGATGTCGGTGCCGCGGCCGGCCATGTTGGTGGCGATCGTCACCGCGCCCGGCACGCCGGCCTGGGATACGATGAAGGCTTCCTGTTCGTGGTAGCGCGCATTCAGCACGGCGTGCTGGATGCCGCGCTTCTTGAGGATGGAAGACAGTTCCTCGGACTTTTCGATCGAGGTGGTGCCCACCAGCACGGGCTGGCCCTTGGTGCGGCATTCCATCACCAGCTTGATGATGGCGTCGTTCTTCTCGGCCTCGGTGCGATAGACCTCGTCGTCCGCGTCCTTGCGCGCCACCGGCACGTTGGTGGGGATTTCCAGCACGTCCAGCTTGTAGATGTCCATGAACTCCGCGGCTTCGGTCATGGCCGTGCCCGTCATGCCCGCCAGCTTTTCATAGAGGCGGAAATAATTCTGGAAGGTGATGGAGGCGAGGGTGACGTTCTCGGGCTGGACCTCGACGCCTTCCTTGGCTTCCAGCGCCTGGTGCAGGCCTTCGGAGAAGCGGCGGCCTTCCATCATGCGGCCGGTGAATTCATCGATGATGATCACCTGGCCGTTCTTGACGATGTAGTCCTTGTCCTTGTGGAACAGCTTGTGCGCCTTCAGCGCCTGGTTCACGTGATGGACGACGGTGATGTTCTCGGTGTCGTAGAGATCGCCGCTCTCCAGGATGCCGGCCGCCTTGAGCAGCTGGGACATGTGCTCGTTGCCGGCTTCGGTCAGCGAAACCTGGCGGGACTTTTCGTCCAGGTCATAGTCTTCCTTGACCAGTCCGCTCATCACCGCGTCCACGGTGCGATAGGTCTCGCTCTGGTCCTCGGTGGGGCCGGAGATGATCAGCGGGGTGCGGGCTTCGTCGATCAGGATGGAGTCGACTTCGTCGACGATCGCGAAGGCGTGGCCGCGCTGGGCCATCGCATCCAGCGAATATTTCATGTTGTCGCGCAGGTAGTCGAAGCCGAACTCGTTGTTGGTGCCGTAGGTGATGTCGGCGGCATAGGCGGCCTTGCGCTCATTGTCGTCCAGGCCGTGGACGATCACGCCCACGCTCATGCCCAGGAAGCGGTAGATCTGACCCATCCATTCGCTGTCGCGCTTGGCCAGGTAGTCGTTGACGGTAACGACATGCACGCCTTCGCCGGCGAGGGCGTTGAGATAGGTGGGCAGGGTGGCGACCAGCGTCTTGCCTTCGCCGGTCTTCATCTCGGAGATGTTGCCCTGGTGCAGGGCCATGCCGCCGACCAGCTGCACGTCGAAGTGGCGCTGGCCCAGGGTACGCTTGGCGGCCTCGCGGACCACGGCAAAGGCTTCGGGCAGCAGGTCGTCCAGGGTCTCGCCCGCGGCCAGCCGCTCGCGGAAGGCGGGGGTCATGGCGGCCAGCTCGGCATCCGTCATGGCCTGGAAGCGGGGCTCCAGGGCGTTGATCTTCGGAACGGCCGCGATCAGGGGTCTGACCTTGCGCTCGTTGGCGGAGCCGAAAAGCGATCTGGCAAGCGAACCCAGCATGAAATCCTCTAAAGTCGAGCCGGCAATTGGGGGGCGCAAAACCGCCTTTTCCGCATGGCGGCCGCGCGGGAGACATAAGAACGCGCTAGTCTCTTGTCAAACCGGGGGTTTTTAAGAATATCCGCCCCCACCCACGGGGGAATTTGACGGGAACATGGCCAAAAGCAGCAAAACGACTCAAAAGGGCCCGGCGGTATCGCCTTTGGCGCCCAAGGCCTTCCCAAAACTGCCGCCCCTGGCCGGGGTCCGGCTGGCCACCACGGCCGCCGGGGTCCGCTATGCCCAGCGTACCGACGTGCTTTTGGCCCTTTTGGCGCCGGGCACCCAGGTGGCCGGGGTGTTCACCACCTCCAGGACCGCCAGCGCGCCGGTGCTGTGGTGCCGCGACAAGCTCAAGGGCGGGGAGGCCCGGGTGCTGGTGGTCAACAGCGGCAATGCCAACGCCTTTACCGGCAAGGCCGGGCAGGAGGGCGTGCGCGCCATTGCCGAGGAAGCCTCTGCCGTCGCCCGCTGCCGGTCTTCGGAAGTGTTCATGGCGTCCACCGGGGTGATCGGCGAACCGCTGCCCGAGCAGAAGATCGTCAAGGTGCTGGGCCGCCTGGTGGGCGAGGGCGCCGCCGGCAACTGGCGCGCCGCCGCCGATGCCATCATGACCACCGATACCTATGCCAAGGGCGCCACCGCCACCGCCATGATCGACGGTGTGAAGGTGACCATCAACGGAATCGCCAAGGGATCGGGCATGATCGCGCCGGACATGGCAACCATGCTGAGCTTTGTCTTCACCGACGCCAACCTGCCGGCATCGGTGCTGCAGGAATGCCTGAGCGCGGGCGTGGGGCCGTCCTTCAATTCCATCACCGTTGACAGCGACACTTCGACCAGCGACACGCTGATGCTGTTCGCCACCGGCAAGGGGGGCAAGCACACCGCCATCACCAAGGCATCCGACAACAAGCTGAAGGAATTCCGCAAGGCGCTGGACGGGGTGCTGCTGGACCTGGCGTTGCAGGTGGTCAAAGACGGCGAAGGCGCACAGAAGCTGGTGCGTATCGATGTCACGGGCGCGGAAAGCGACAAGGCGGCCAAGCGCATCGGCCTTTCCATCGCCAATTCGCCGCTGGTCAAGACGGCGGTGGCCGGCAATGACGCCAACTGGGGCCGCATTGTCATGGCCGTGGGCAAGAGCGGCGAAGCGGCCGATCGCGACAGGCTGAAGATTTCCTTCGGCGGCCATGTTGTGGCGGAAAAGGGCATGCGCGCCGCCAAGTACAACGAAGCGACCGCCACCAAGGCGGTGTCGGGCCGCGAGGTGCAGATCGCCGTCGATATTGGTCTGGGAAAGGGCACGGCGCGGGTTTGGACCTGCGACCTCACCCACGGCTATATCGACATCAATGGCAGCTACCGTTCCTGACATGATTTGCCGCCGCGAGGTTCTGGGCGCCGCCGCCCTGTTGTTGCCGGGCGCGGTCATGGCCGCCGAAGACCCCATCGCGGCGCTGGAGCGCAGCACCGGCGCGCGCATCGGCGCGGCGGCCTGGGACAGCGGCAGCGGCAAGACAATCATGTATCGGCAGGATGAGCGATTCATTCCTTGCAGCAGCTTCAAGCTGTCGCTGGCGGCGCTGATATTGTCGCGCGCGGATCGGGGGCGGGAAAAACTGGATCGCATCATCCACTATCCGCCGCCGACGCTTGGCGAGTCGCCCGCCACCACCAGGAACCAGGCCAGCGGCATGACGGTGCTGGATCTGTGCGAAGCGGCGGTGATCTACAGCGACAACACGGCCGCCAATCTTCTGCTGGATGCGGTGGGCGGGCCGGCGGGTGTGACGGCATTCTGGCGCAGCATGGGCGATTCCGTTTCGCGGCTGGACGACAATGAGCCCAGGCTGAACGACCCCGATCCGGTACGCAACACCGCCACCCCGGCGGCCATGCTGGGCAATCTGAAGACGCTTTTGCTGGGCGAGGCGCTGTCGGCGCCTTCGCGCACGCGCCTGTTGGGCTGGATGCATGCCAACACCACCGGCGCGACCACCTTGAAGGCGGGGCTCCCGCCGGACTGGAAAGTCGGCGACAAGACGGGGCGCAATCCCGCACACGGATTTGTCGCCGATCTGGCGATCATCACCCCGCCGAACCGCAAACCGATCCTGGCTGTGGTTTATGCCGCCAAGGCGACCGACGCCGTGGTGGCGTCGGTCGGCAAGATCATTGCCGACCGCTTCGCCTAGACCAGTTCGGCGTCCAACGAGATTTCCGCATTCAGCAGCTTGGACACCGGGCAGCCCTTTTCGGCCTTGCC
>CANGRN010000107.1 GCA_947455695.1 Alphaproteobacteria bacterium | reverse complement strand
GGAAAGCAAAAGTGAAGCGGCTTAGTCTTGTGATCCTGTTGCTTTCGATGGCGTCGGCGCAGGCCGCGCCATTCGACGTCTCCGGCGCCTGGTTCCGCAGCCTGCCGGGCAAGCTGCCGGCCGGCGGCTATTTCACCGCCCAGAACAACAGCCGCCGTGATGTCTCGATCACCGGCGCGCGCTCGGATGCCTGCGGCATGCTGATGATCCACCAGTCGTCCAACCAGGGCGGCATGAGCGGCATGGACATGATGGAGACGGTGAAAGTGCCGGCCGGCGGGCAGGTCACCTTCGCGCCCGGCGGCTATCACCTGATGTGCGAAGGCGCAAAAATGAAGATCGGCACCAAGGTGCCGGTGCTGATCAACCTGTCGGACGGCACATCGGTGGCGGTGGCGTTCCAGGTCAGGGGCGCCACGGGAAAATAGCCGGTTCCCCTTTGCGATTTGCCAGCCCGTGTTAAGGTTGATCCGGGGGACGGCATGATCAGCGAACAGCAAAACCGGGTTTTCACCAAATGCGCGGTGCGGCTGATCCCGTTCCTGATGCTGCTTTATTTCGTCAATTACCTGGACCGGGTGAATGTCGGCTTCGCGGCCCTGACGATGAACAAGGACCTGGGCTTTTCGCCCTCGGTCTATGGCGCGGCCGCCAGCATTTTCTTCATCAGCTATGCGATCTTTCAGATTCCCGCCACCCTGTTCGTGGCGCGTCTGGGCCACAAGCGCGCCATCTGCATCGTCATGGCATTCTGGGGCGCGGTATCGGCCGCCACGTCGCTGGTCACCGAACCTTACGGCTTTTACGCCGCGCGCGTCCTGCTGGGTGTGGCGGAGGCCGGTTTTTTCCCGGGCATCATCCTGTACCTGACCTTCTGGTTTCCCCGCGAATACCGCGCCCGCTTCACCGCCATCTTCATGACCGCCATTCCGCTGTCTTCGACCTTTGGCGGACCGCTGTCCGGATTGCTGCTGCAACTGGACAGCCTAGGCGGCTTGCGCGGCTGGCAATGGCTGTTCCTGATCGAAGGATTGCCCGCCTGCGCGCTGGCGCTGGTGGTACTGAAATTCCTGCCCGATGGCCCGGCCCAGGCCAGCTTCCTGTCACAGGCCGAGAAGGACACGATCACCGCGCGGCTGGCGGAAGAGCGCCCGGCAAGCCACACCAGCGTGTGGCCGGGGATATTCGATCTGCGCGTACTGCTGCTGGGCCTTGTGGGGACTGGCATCAACTCCGCCATCTTTGGCACCCAGTTGTGGATGCCGCTGATCATCAAATCGCTGGGCTATTCCAACCTGGCCACGGGTTTCATCATCGCCGTGCCCTGGATGCTGGGGATCGCCGTCATGATCCTGGTGGCCCGCTCCAGCGACCGCCGGGGCGAGCGGCCCTGGTATGTCGCCATATCGCTGGCCATCGCGGCCTGCGGATTTGTGATCGCGGCGATGGCGACCAATCCCTATTTGGAGATCGCCGGGCTTTTTGTCGTCGTGCTGGGGATCATCGGCCATTACGGGCCCTTTTACACCCTGGCTTCGTCTTTCTTCTCGGGCCGGGCGGCGCCGGCTTCCATCGCGGCGGTGAACCTGCTGTCCACCGGGCTGGGCGGGTTTATCGGGCCCAACCTGATCGGCCAGCTCAAGCAGTCGACCGGCGGATATCCGGCCGGCATGCTGGCCCTGGCGGTGGGACTGTCGATTTCGGTCATCCTGGTGCTCAGCCTGCGCCGGGTGATGGTGGCGCGGGCGGTAACCGTCTAGCGCGCGTCCTCTTCCTGCAGTTCGGCAAACGACACATGGCAATGGCCGCCATGCTTCTGGAAATAGCGCTGATGGCTTTCCTCCGCCTTCCAGAAGGTCGGGGCAGGCTCAATCTGGGTGACGATCGGCTTGCTCCACTTGCCGCTGGCCGCGACCTTGTCCCGCTCCTCGGCGGCGATGCGGGCCTGCTCGGGGCCGTGGGTGAAGATCACGGAACGATACTGGGTCCCGAAGTCGGGTCCCTGGCGGTCCTTCTGGGTGGGGTTGTGCATCCGGAAGAACAGCTGGACGAGGGTGGCGTAGGACACCTTGGCAGGGTCAAACATCACCTCGACCACCTCGGCATGGTAGGTGTCGCCGCTGCAGACCTGGCGGTAGGTGGGGTTGTCGCCGGTTCCGCCGGCATAGCCGCTGACCGCGTCGCTGACGCCGGGGACCTGGCGGAAGAAGTCCTCCACCCCCCAGAAACAGCCCGCGCCGAAGAGTGCCTTTTCCATGATCCGGTCTCCGCTTTTCACAATGCATAATACGCGTAACGCGCATGCCGGTTACATCCCCTGCGGCACGGGTTATAGAGGCGTATGACCCTGTCAAAGTCATCCCATGTTTCGCGTGTCATCAAGCCGATGGTGACCATTTTCAAGCTCCCAGATCGCTTTAGCCTTCCGGTCTATCCTGTTGTCTTGCCAGTAATTGTGGCGGCAGGGCTGGGCACATGAAGGTTGTCATCATTGGCGCCGGCGTGGCTGGCTTGGGCGTCGGCTGGCGGCTGCTGCAGGCGGGGTGTTCGGTCACGATTCTGGAGCGGGCGCAGCCCGGCGGCGGCGCCAGCTGGGCCGCGGCGGGCATGCTGGCGGTCACCGCCGAACTGGAAGATTCCCCCGAGCCGGAACGCGACTTGGCGCTGCGGGCCAGCGCCCTGTGGCCGGCCTTTGCGGCCGAGCTGGAGGAAGCCAGCGGACGCGCCGTGTTCCTGAACCAGGGCGGGGCGCTGCTGCTGGCGGGCGATACCGCCGAGCTGGAAGTGATGCGGGCCCGCGCCGAGGGTGACCTGCGGATCGTGGATCCGGAGGAGGCCAAGGCGCTGGTGCCGCTGCTGGGCGGTTCGCTGGGCGGGCTGTGGTCTCCCAAGGAAGCTCATGTCGACAACCGCGCCCTGGGCGAGGCCCTGACCATCGCCTTCCTGAAGGCGGGCGGGGTGCTCAATCCCAATGAGGCGGCGGTGCGGATCGAGACGCGGGGCGGGCGCGCCAGCGCCGTGCTAACGCCCTATGGCCGCCATGAAGCCGACGCCGTGCTGGTGGCGGCGGGAGCATGGAGCGGGCTTCTGGAAGAGGTCCCCATCGTCCCGGTCAAGGGCGAGGTGATCGCGCTCAGTCCGCCCAGCGGTGCGGCCCTGCCGGGCCCGGTGGTATGGGGCGAGCATGTCTATTGTGTGCCGCGCCACGGGCGCTTGCTGATCGGCGCCACGGTCGAGGAGGCCGGCTTCGATACCAGTGTGACGCAGGCCGGCCGCCACCACCTGCGCGCCTGCGCCGAAAAACTGATGCCGTCGCTGAAGAGCTGGACCCTGTCGGACCATTGGGCGGGGCTGCGGCCCAAGAGCCCGGATGGCTTGCCGCTCTTGGGCGGGACCGCTACAGCGGGACTGTTCGTGGCGGGCGGCCAATACCGCAACGGCATCCTGTTCGCCCCGGCCATCGCCGGTGAAATGGCGGATATCATTATGGGCAAGGGCGCGGTGGTCCCTGCCTTTGATCCTCGGCGCTTTTTGGGAGATTTGCATGACTGAGTTTGTTGTCGATCCGGTGATCGCGGGCCTGACCCAGACCATCACCGACTGGCCGCTGAGCCGGCTCTTTGTCTTCAACGACTCCCGCTATCACTGGGGCCTGCTGGTGCCGCGCCGCGCCGGGGTGGTCGAGATGTGCGACCTGTCGCCGGAAGACCAGGTCCAGATGATGAAAGAGATCGTCCAGCTGTCGAACATCATCCGCACCCTGCCGGGAGTGGAGAAGCTCAATGTCGGCAACCTGGGCAACATGGTCCTGCAGCTGCATGTCCATGTGATCGGCCGCTTCAAGGGCGATCCGGCCTGGCCGGGCCCGGTGTGGGGCCATTCCAAGCCGGTGCCGTGGGAGGGGACTGCCCCGCTGATGGCCGCGGTAAGCAAAAGTTAACCATAAGGGGGCAGAACAGCCCCATGCAGGCAGAAGCCGCATCATCCTTGAGTGCCTCTTTGGGCGCGGAACGCGTCGTGGCCGCGCTGAAAAGCGCCGCTGCCGCGACGGGTTCAGATTTCCATTATCTGCTGGGTACCGCCATGCGCGAATCCAGCCTCAAGCCCACGGCGCAATCCTCCACATCCTCGGCGGCGGGGCTGTTCCAGTTCCTCGACCAGACCTGGCTGGGGCTGGTGAAGGAACATGGCGGCCAGCACGGGCTGGGAAATTACGCCGCCGCCATCAGCAGGGATTCCGACGGCCGCTATCGCGCCGACCCCGGCGCCAAGGCGTCGATCCTGGCGCTGCGCAAGAATCCGGAAACCGCCGCCCTGATGGCGGGCGAATATGCCAAGTCCACGCAAGGGACGATGCGCGCATCGCTGGGGCGCGAAGTCTGCGGCGGTGAACTCTATGCGGCGCATTTCCTGGGTCCCGATGCGGCCTGCCGGTTGATCAAGGCGGCTGGCAGCGATCCCACCATCAGCGCCGCTTCGCTGTTTCCGCAGGCGGCGGCTTCCAACAAGAGCGTGTTCTTCCATGAGGGTGGCGCGCCCAAGTCGGTGCGCGAAGTCTATGACTGGGCGATGAAGCAGCCGGGCGGGGCGGGCACGGTCCGAATTCAGGATGCGGGCACACCGCCGCTGACCTTCGACAAGGCGCGTCTCACCGTGGCGACGGCGCAGGACGCCCAGGTCCAGATGCTGCTGGCAAGCGTGATGAACTGGCAGCCCAAGCACAGCGCGTTCAGCAGCCTGTTCGGCAATCAGGACAAGGCCACGCCCAGCTCGGCAATGAGTTTCAGTCCCGGCCTGCTGGGGCTGTTGTCGGATTCCAAGGATGCGGCGGGCTGAGTTCCGTCTGTACGCTGGGACGAGTTGCAAATTCCGTCGCGGCAAGTTTTCCTTAAAGCGCGTGCATCAGGATTTTGCCCATGAGGCAGCTTCTCTACGCCAGCAATACGCACCGCGATGTTTCCGACGCCCTTCTCGAAGAGATCCTGGCGGTTTCACGCCGGAACAACGCCGCATGCCAGGTCACCGGCATACTGCTTTACAGTGAAGGCTGCTTCATGCAGGTGCTGGAAGGCGAAGACGCGGCAGTGGCCGGGACTTTTGCCAGGATACGGGCGGACAAACGGCACTGGAATACGATGATCATGCTGGACCGGGATGCGCCCCGCGCGTTCGGTGCATGGAGCATGGGTCTCGCAACCGCCGCGGCCATTGGAGACGGCATGTTCACGCTGACACGCGAGGCAATCGCCGGACAGCTCAGGCCCGGCGCGCCGGCGGAAATCATCGCCCTGCTGTAGACATTCTACCGCATCAACGCGTGATCTTATCTGGATTTGTTGGCCGACGCCGCCAGCACTTCATCGACACGCGCATCCAGCTCGGCGCACAGCGCCTGGGCGATCTTGTCGTTGGTGTCTTTCAGGTTCTGCTTGTGGATCACCTGGATGGCATTCACATGCGCATCGATCAGGCTCAGCGGCAGGGCGGTCGTGGGCGGTAATTCGCCGATCATGCGGGCCAGCGACCCGGCAACGCGGGCGATCAGCGGGAAGTCGAAGGTCGGCGCCTGGCCCTTGATGTCATGGGCGCGGCGCAGCAGCGCGCCGCGGGTGTCGGCGTTGGCGGCCCTGGCATAATTGGCGCGGGCTTCGATCAGCGCCTTCACATCCCCCGCGATCCAGTCGCCAAACTGGCTCTTGAGACCGTCCATCGCCGATTCTGCGCGCTTCATGGCGGCCATGTCCATGCCGCCCAGCCCGCCGCCGACTGTGGCCTTGAGCATGTTGGGCGGCATGAAGAGTTCGATCGGCTGCTGGCGTTTCATGGCTTACTCCGCGGCCTGCTGCTTGGGACTTTCGCTGCGGCGCTCGGGCCCGCGATATTCTTCCACGCCGCGACGGCGGCGGCAGGGGCCGAAATAGCCGGTGGTGCGCACATAGGGGCGGGGATGT